>JBCBOD010000132.1:0-9802 GCA_039821425.1 Pseudomonadota bacterium | reverse complement strand
GGTCACCGTCACGAACTCTGACACAAAGCCCGGAATACTCTCCAAAACAGTCAGCAGGGTAATGCGCCCACCGGGTCCCAGAAACTGCCGCGCAAGGGCGATTTTGGCAGGCACAATGGGCTCGTGATCAAGAGCCACAGGAATCAGGATGTGGGAGGTCACATGCGCCTCCTTTCTCCGGGCCGGATCATCGGTACACCTCTGGCAAAAGCGAAGTAGAGATCGCTGGGATATAGGCGATCATCAGTGTCACGATCAGCATGAAGAACACGAACGGGATCGCGCGGTAGGCAATCTTTAGGATCGACTCGCCCGTGATCCCCGCAACCACGAAAAGGTTCAGGCCCAGGGGCGGGGTGATGAACCCGACACCCAGTGCGGTGATCATCATGATGCAGAATTGCACTTCGTTCATGCCGATATTGTCGGCTAGCGGTTTCAGGATTGGTGCAAGGATCACGATGTTCGGCGTCGTCTCCATCACGCAACCCGCGGCGATCAGGATCAGGACCATGATCCCGATCAGCACCACAGGCTCATTGCTGATCGATGTCAGTGCGAAGACAAAGCCCTGCGGCACGCCCATCACCGCCAACGCCTGTGCCAGCGGCAGTGAGAAGGCGATGATTGGCAGGATTACGCCGTTCACTTTGGCGGAACTGACGAGCATGGCTGGGAAGTCCGACAGTCGAAGCGTGCCGAGGATGAAGCCGATGGTGATGGTGACCACCACCGCCACGGCGCCAGCCTCGGTTGGTGTCAGGCGACCAGAGAAGATGCCGTAGAAGATGATGCCGGGCACGATGAACGCGTACCAGCCTGACTTGATCGAGCGCCACAGGTTCGCCCGCCATTCCGCCGCGGTCATAATCCCCCCGCCTTCCCACAGGTTCAGGCGGTTCATCACGATGTTGGTGATCAGGATGGAAACCAAGATTAAGAGGCCGGGAATCAATGCAGCCAAGAACAGGGTGGATACAGCGATACCCAGGACAAGGCCGATGATGATGTATGCGATCGACGGCGGGATCAGGATTCCGGTGCAGGCGCCTGCGGCGACCAGCGCGCAGGCGTATGGGCGGGGATAGCCGCTCTCAACCAGTCGGTCGATTGTCATCCGGCCAACGGCGGCAGCACCCGCTGCGTCAGAGCCCGAGATGGCCGCGAACATCCCGCAGACGAGGACCGTGGCTGAACCAAAGCCGCCCTTGGCCCAACAGGTCAGCGCCTCGGCCACGTCGAGGAATTTCTTCGACAGGCCGGTTCGAACAAGAACGTCCCCTGTCAGGATGAACAGTGGTACTGCCGTCAGCGCGAAATGGTCAATCCCGTGAAACAGGCTTTCGCCTACAAGAGACAAGGGCAGAACGCCTGACATCAGCAGCATGGATATGGCCGCCACGCCAATCGCCGCCCAGACCGGAACGGCAAGCGCCACAAGGATCACAAACAGGATCACCGGCAGGTAAAAATCCCATCCAAGGATCACCGGCTGGTTTTGAAGTTGGTTCCAAAGCATCCCCCGCCCCTTCAGTCAAACAGCTTGTCGCCCTCGTACACGGGCTTGCCGTGCCGAAGGTCGTGGAGATCCCGAAGGAACGATTGAACAAGGCGCAGGATCACCAACGCAAAGCCGATGGGCACCGCGCTGAGGAACCAGACCTGGCTGACCCGAAGCCCGTGCGTGACCGACCCGAACTCGTATGAGACGTGGACTGCCTCAAACGACCAGTAGACCGCGATGATCGCGACCCCGAACATCACGATGTCGCCGAAGATATAAAGCAGTGCTTTGACCCGAGGACCGACGTAGTTCATCAGAACATCAATCCGGATATGACCGCGTTCCTTGACCGCTGCTGCCGCACCGATCCAGGCAAGGTAGATGAAGGAATAGCGCACGATTTCCTCGCCCCAGATCGATGAGTAGGAAAATACCTCGCGTCGGACGACTTCGATGAACATCGTGCCCACAAGCATGACGTAGAAGACAAGAAGCGCCCAACGCTCGGCGTTTTTGTCCAGTGATGACAGTATATTGGCCATTGGTCTGTCCTCCTGCGCACGCCTGGGGGCGCCGGGTTTACCCGGCTTGTCGCTTTGTTGGCAAGGAACGGGCGGCGCGAAGGCCCACACTTTCGCGCCGCCCAAGTAAGGCGTTCAGGCGTCGTGGACGTAATAGCGGCCTTGGGTGCCCGCGGCCTCTTCCAGCTTGGCAAACACATCCATGGATCCGGCCAGATCGACCTTGAACTGGTCCCAATCGCCGAGTTGGTAGCCACCGACAGATTCCCATTCAGCCAGCTGATCGTCGCTGAGGCTGTGGAATTCCACGCCATTGGCGACCAGTTCGGCCATTGCAAAGGACCGCGCGGCGGGCACCTTGGCAAGGTTCTGGGCCTGCGTAACTTCGCCCGCAAATTCGATCCCTTCCTGCACGTCGGCAGGCAGGCTTTCGAACCATTCAAGATTGATCGAATAAACCTGGCTGTCAGGTACAGCTTGGGTGAAAGTGACGTGGCTGAGGATTTCGCCGAACCCGAAGACGTGCAGCGCGCCGACCGAGGGGTCGAGCGCATCGGCCACACCCTGACGGATCGCCGACGGGGTTTCACCCCAGGCCACCGGTGTCGGGTTGGCGCCCACAAGGCGATAGTATTGCTGCAGCATCGCCGAGCCTGGCACGCGGAACTTTACGCCGGACATATCGCCGGGGGTGATGATTGCGTTGCCGCCCTGGCGCACGGCCACGACGCGGGGGTCGATGACGATGTAGAACAGCGCCTTGAACCCCGAAGCCGCTATTTTGGGATCGACTTCCGACTTCCACGCGTCCGAGCTTGTCAGGTTGGTAAAGCGCTGGTTCGAGCCGCAGAAGTAAGGCAGGTTGATCAAGTCAACAGCCGATGCGAACGGGGCGAAGTTTGCCAGGCTGTGCTGCGCGCACTGGATCGTGCCGCCCTGTACCGCCTGCGCCAGCGCGCCGCCGGCGCCAAGCTGACCGCCCGGTGCAAGACGCACATAGACCTTGCCGTTCGTCATGTTCTGGATATTTTCTTTCAGATCCAGCTGCATGATCGGATAGCTGCGTGATGCGCCAAGGACGTAAGCCGTGGCCAGCGTCATCACGTGATCGGCCGCGTTTTCGCGGTCGCGTTCTTCCTGTGCGGTTTGGGCAACGGCGGCGTCGGACCACAAAAGGCCTGCAGACCCGGCAACCAGCGCAGCAGTGAAGCTGCCGCCTGCAGCAAGCTTGAGAAAGTTGCGGCGCTCTACCGAGGCAACTTCTGTATCTTTACGTTTGTCTTGCATCCCTTTTCCTCCCTGAGATGTAGTTATTCTTTGTTCGGGTCTCTCGCCTTGGCGTTTGACTCGCGTTGCAAAATGTCGATGACAAATGCCACTGAGGCGCAGGTGAGCAGCAGCATTTCGGCCACATTACCCAGTGGCGCCTGCCCGTCGAGCGAGCCCAGAAAGACGTTTACGATGAAGCCAATCAGAAGGATCAAAGCGACGAATAAGCCCATGGTTTCCTCCCAGTTGCCCGTCTTTGAGTGAATTTGTAAGCGCTTACATCGCGTCATGCAAGCGCTTACATTCTGATCGCTTCGCTTTTTGCCGTCGGCCTGAAGACAGATCAGTCTGTTGCGGTGATGGGGTGTGCGAACCAGGTATCGGCGCGGCACGTTCACGCGCCGCTGCGACTGCGCGTCAAACAGTCCCACACGAAAGCCCAAACTATGTTTTATAGCTACGGGGCGGTCGTTATCCACTGCACACTTAAAACGTAGCAAAAGGTCGGGTAGTGAGCGACGGGGGACACTTTCTTTTTCTGATCGCACTCTTGCCGTTCATTGGCGCGCTTGTGCCTGGCCTGATGATCCGCGCTGGTCGAACGGCCTGCGCCACATTCACAGCGGTTCCCACAGCCCTTGCGCTGGTCATGCTGTTGATCCTGGCCCCCGATGTCATGCAAGGAGAGGTTATCGAGGCCGAGGTGTCGTGGCTGCCGCAGCTGGGATTGTCGGTGTCGTTCTTCCTGGATGGTCTGGGACTTCTCTTCGCAGGGATGATCCTGGGCGTTGGTCTCTTGATCACGCTATACGCGCGCTTCTACCTGTCGGGCGATGATCCGATGGGACAATTCTATACCTATCTTCTGCTTTTCCAGGGCGCGATGCTGGGCATCGTCATCTCTGACAACATTCTGCTTCTATTAATCTTTTGGGAGCTGACGTCGCTGTCATCGTTCCTGCTCATTGGCTATTGGAAGCATCTGCCCGAAGGCCGGCAGGGCGCGCGGATGGCGCTGACCGTGACGGGTGCGGGCGGGCTGGCGATGATCGGGGGCATGCTGATCCTCGGCAATATCGTGGGCAGCTACAACCTGACCGATATCTTGCAAGCGGGTGATGAAATCCGCGCCTCGGAATGGTATCTGCCCGCGCTCATCCTGATCCTTTTGGGCGCTTTCACCAAGTCTGCGCAGTTCCCGTTCCACTTCTGGCTGCCCCATGCCATGGCTGCGCCCACGCCGGTGTCGGCCTACCTGCATTCGGCCACCATGGTAAAGGCGGGCGTGTTCCTGATGGCACGGATGTGGCCGGTTTTGTCCGGCACGGATGCGTGGTTCTATATCGTGGCGACCATCGGTTTGATCACCATGGTGCTGGGCGCGGTGATCGCGCTCTTCAAAGACGATCTGAAGGCGCTGCTTGCCTTCTCGACAGTCAGCCACCTGGGTTTTCTGACGATGCTTCTTGGGTTTGGCACCCAGGCGGCCGCGGTGGCGGCGGTGTTCCACATCATCAACCACCTGACCTTCAAGGCCGCGCTCTTCATGACAGCGGGCATCGTGGATCATGAGACGCATACCCGCGACATCAAGCGCCTCGGCGGGTTGCGGCACCTGATGCCGGTCACCTTTTTGGTCGGCACTATTGCAGCGCTGTCCATGGCGGGGATGCCACTGTTCAACGGCTTCCTTTCGAAAGAGATGATGCTTGAGGAGGCGTCGCACACCGACTGGCTGAACAATCCGCTCGTCGTGCCGATCCTCGCCACCATCGGATCGCTGTTCTCAGCGGCCTATTCCTATCGCTTTATCGTGCATGTGTTTCTAGGGCCGAAGCGGAACGATTACCCCCATACCCCTCACGATCCACCGTTTGGAATGTGGGCGGCGCCCGCATTGCTGGTAACCATGGTGATCGTGATCGGTGTGGCACCCTTCTTGGCCGAGGGGCTTGTGACAGCTGCAGCGAGCGCCGTCACCGGCGCCGACCTGCACCCGCACTTGAAGATCTGGCACGGGGTCACTCCAGCGCTCTGGATGTCAGTTATTGCTATTGGTGGCGGTGCGGTGTTGCTGGCGATGCACGCCCCATTGGACCGCGCCTGGATCCGCGCGCCACGACCCGAGGCAAAGGTCATCTTCGACCGGCTTGTCGGCGCAATCGTCGCGATGACGCGTGGCTTGACCGAGCTGACCCACACCGGCGCGATCAGCCGCTATCTGGCGATTTTCACCGTCGCCTCTGTCGCGCTGGGCTGGATCGCGTTTTCGGGCAGCGGACTTTCGGCGCCTACACGGGGCCTGTTGCCCATACCGCCGGTGGTCGCAGTGGGCTGGGTCATGCTGATCGTGGCCACAGCGCTTGTCGTTGTGATGCACCATCACCGGTTCCGCGCCCTTGTTCTGATCGGGATCATCGGCCTGTCGGTTTCGGCTGGCTTTGTGTACCTGTCCGCCCCCGATCTGGCGCTGACCCAGATCTCGGTTGAGACGGTGACGATCATGCTCTTGCTCCTCGCGCTGCATTTCCTGCCCAAGGTCACGCCGAAGGAAAGCCCGCTGGGCCTGAAGCTGCGCGATGGTTTGATCGCGGTGACGGCGGGTGGAGGTGTCGGTGCGCTGGCCTATGCGTTCCTGATGCGCGACATCGAAACGATCTCGGAATTTCACCTTTCCAACAGCTATGAAGGCGGCGGCGGAACCAATGTGGTTAACGTCATTCTGGTGGATTTCCGGGGGTACGACACCTATGGCGAGATCATCGTCTTGGGAATTGCCGGGTTGGTGATCTACGCGCTGATGCACGCGCTGCTCGACGGACCTGCCGCGCGCCGTCTGCGGAACGCGGACTACTCGCAAGACCGCTCTCGCGACCGGCACCCCTTGATGATGGTGGTCGTCACCCGGGTCTTGATGCCTATCGCCGTGGTCGTGGGCATCTACATCTTCCTGCGTGGCCACAACCAGCCGGGCGGCGGCTTCGTCGCGGGCCTGGTCGTCGCTATCGCTCTTTTGATGCAATACATGGCCTCGGGCTTTGCCTGGACACAGGAACGCAAGAAGATCGAGTATCACACGCTGATCGGTCTTGGTGTTGTGATCGCAGGGCTCACCGGGGCAGGGGCGTGGCTTGCGGGTCAGCCATTCCTGACCAGTGCCTTCACATATGTGCACCTGCCCCCCATCGAAGAGTTCGAGCTGGCCACCGCGATGCTGTTCGATCTGGGCGTGTTCCTGACCGTCTTGGGTGCAGTGATGCTGATGCTCTACAGCTTGTCGCGTATCGCGCGCTTCGCCGGTGAGACGGTGAATGTCGACCCGATGGATTACGATCCCGGCGAACATGCTGACGACGACAAGGCGGGACTCTGAGATGGAAATTCTTGTGGCCAGCTCTGTTGGAATTCTGACCGCAGGGGGGGTTTACCTGATCCTGCGCCTACGGACCTTTCCGGTAATCCTGGGCCTGGCGCTTCTTTCCTACGCGGTGAACGTCTTTCTGTTTTCCAGCGGGCGTCTGGCCATCGACCAATCTCCGATACTGTCGAAATACGGTGAGACCGCCTATACCGATCCCCTGCCGCAAGCGCTGGTGCTGACCGCGATCGTTATCTCTTTCGGAATGACGGCGGTTCTGGTGATGATAGGCCTTGGTGCCTACCTTGAAGCTGGCGATGACCGGATCAACACAGCCGACACCGATGCCGACCGGGTTGAGGATGGCCAGGCATGATGCACTGGATCATTCTTCCTGTCTTTCTGCCCGCGATCCTCGCACCGCTGATCGGTTTTGTGATGCGCCACGACATATCGCTAGCACGCACGGCCTCGGTCACCGGAACGGTTCTGCTGTTCGCTATTGCCGTCGGGCTCGCCATGCTAGCCGCGGATGGGCAGACGCATATCTACCGGCTGGGCGACTGGCCTGCGCCGTTTGGGATCGTTCTGGTGCTCGATCGTTTGTCGGCGCTGATGGTCCTGATGACGTCGACGCTGGCGCTTCTCGTGGTGATCCATGCGATTGCCACGGGATGGGACGCGCGGGGGCGGCATTTCCATGCCCTGTTTCAGTTCCAGCTTATGGGGATCTGCGGCGCTTTTCTGACCGGCGATGTCTTTAACTTGTTCGTCTTCTTCGAAGTGCTTCTTATCGCGTCATATGGGTTGATGATCCATTCGGGCGGGCGCCAACGGATGCAGGCCGGGCTGCAATATGTTGTGATGAACCTTGCGGGCTCCACCCTGTTCCTGTTTGCGCTTGGCACGCTTTACGCCTCCACCGGCACGCTAAACATCGCCGATCTGGCTCAGCGCATCCCCCAGATCCCGGCTGAGGAGGCCGGACTTGTGCGCGTGTCGGCCATGCTGCTCTTGATCGTGTTCGCGGTGAAAGCGGCGCTTTTTCCGATGCAGTTCTGGCTCCCTGCGACCTATGCCAATGCGCCTGCACCGGTGGCTGCGCTCTTTGCCATTATGACCAAGGTCGGTGCCTATGCGATCCTTCGAGTGCACACGACAGCCTTTGGCCCGGGCATGCCCGGAACCGGCGATCTTGCGGGAACCTGGCTGTTCCCCGCTGCGGTGATTACCATCGCAGTCGGGGCTTTCGGGGTGCTTGGGGCGCGCCGTCTGATGCCGTTGATTGCGTTCTCGGTCGTCGGCTCAATGGGCACACTTCTGATCGCCGTCGCCGCCTTTTCGCCCGACGCGACGCTGGCGGCGCTTTACTATATGGTGCATTCCACGTTTGCAGCGGCCTGCCTGTTTCTGATCGCGGATTTGGTGGTCACACGGCGGCAGGCCGATACCCTAACCCCGGCCCCTGCTACGCTGCAAAACGGCTTGTTCGCAGCACTTTTTTTCGCCGCCGCCATCGCAATGGCGGGGATGCCCCCGCTGAGCGGGTTCCTGGGCAAGCTTCTGATCCTAGATGCCCTGCGTGCGCCCGGCATTATCGGCTGGGCGTGGCCCGCGATACTGGTTGGCTCGCTTCTGACAATCGTTGGCTTTGCACGGGCAGGCAGTGCGCTCTTCTGGAAATCCACCGCCATCGCGGCCCCTGATCCAACGCCCGAAGCAATCGCCGTTCCGCCCACGGCCAGTGCCCTGCAACTCGCCCCGGCGATGGCGGGCATCGCCATGCTGGGCGCGTTGTCGGCCTTTGCGGGCCCGGTCGCTGGCTACCTTGAGGGCACGGCGACACAGCTTTACGATCGGCAAGGCTATGTCAGTTCCGTTCTGAACCCGGGAGCAGGGGAGTAGGCCATGATCAAAACCTTGATCCCACACCCGTTTCTCAGCCTGACCCTGGTCTTAGTCTGGCTGGTTCTGGTGAATACGTTTACTCTGGGTAACCTGATCCTTGGCACGGTGATTGGCCTGGTCATCCCGATGATGACCGCGGCCTACTGGCCCGACCGGCCCCGCATAGCCAGGCCAATGAAGATCGTCGAATACGTGCTGATCGTTCTGTGGGACATCATCGTGGCCAACGTGCAGGTGGCGATGATCATCCTGTTCAAGCGCGAACCCACGATCCGCTCGCATTGGATCGTCATCCCGCTAGAGCTGACCTCAGCAGAGGCGATCACCGTGCTGGCCGGGACCATTACGATGACGCCGGGCACCGTGTCAGCGATGCTGTCGGCTGACGGGGGGTGCATCCTTGTGCATTGCCTCGACACCGACGATCCCGACACCGTGCGAGATGAAATCAAAGCCCGCTACGAGAGCCGTCTTCTGGAGATCTTCCCATGATCGAATATGCCTTGCTCTTTTGTGCGCTGTGCTATGGCGCAGCGCTTTTGCTGGACCTCTGGCGCATTGCCGTGGGCCCGGACGCTGCTGACCGGATCCTGGCGCTGGACACTATGGTCATCAACGTCATCGCCCTGTTGGTACTCTACGGCGTCTGGCGCGGCACGGCGGTGTATTTCGAGGCGGCGATGCTGATTGCGATGGTCGGCTTCGTCTCGACGGTCGCCTATTGCCGCTTTGTCCTGCGCGGCGACATCGTGGAGTGAGGGTTGGATATGCACCTGTTCGCTGAAATCCTGATCGCCGTGTCGCTGATTATCAGCGGTATCTTTGGGTTCGTGGGGTCCTATGGACTGATCAAGTTGAAACACTGCGTCCAGCGCCTGCACGCCCCAACCAAGGCTACGACGCTTGGCGTGGGGGGTATTTTGGTGGCCTCGATGATCTTCTTTTACGCCGAAACGGGTCATGTTTCGGTGCATGAGCTATTGATCACGCTGTTTTTGTTCCTTACCGCGCCGATTACGGCGAATTTCATCGCGAAGACGTATCTGGCGCGAAATGTGCGGCGCGGGGATTTGCCAGAGAGTACAGGCGACTTTGGGTGGTCGGTTTATGATGACCCGCCAGAGCGGAAGGCTGAGGGGAATGGGTGAGATGGCCTTGTCCGTTGCGCTCGCCGTATCCCGTTGAATTGGGATGTTCGAACGGCTGGTTGCTTCGAGACTGTGGCTTCCAGATTTCGCAGGT
>JBCBOD010000075.1:0-18347 GCA_039821425.1 Pseudomonadota bacterium | reverse complement strand
CTTTTCCACCACGATCCGGCTCTTGGCGGTCGAGATGTTGTTTGTGTGCAAACGCTCTGCCAGGTCCCCGAAGAGCGACGGGGCAACGGAGAAGTAAAACGCCTGGATCACATCGCTGCGCACCATCTTGGCAAGTTCGGCCCAGCCCCCAGTGCCGCGCGCATCGATGGCCACGTAATCCAGACATTCAAGAAAGGCATCCAACCCCTTCTTGTTCTTGGATTCTTCGCCACCAAACTCTGCCACTGCCTCGGCAATCATCTGGCGATAGCCGGCGGCATCAAGCTCTGACCGGGCGGCGCCGATGATGCGGGCGTTTTCCGGCATCTGCCCTGCGAGGAACCGCCGAAAAAGGCCAGGCAGGATCTTGCGGCGCGCCAGATCGCCGGTGCCGCCGAAAATCACCAGATCGAATGCATCAACCGGAATGACGCGAGAAACCATAGCAAACTCCCCTATGGAAATGCGTTAGCGCTAACGCCGCCGTCTTAACGTGATGGGACAGCCAAGTCTAGCGCTCGCTTACGCTTCCAGTTCAGCATCCCAATAGAGGAAGTCCATCCAGCTTTCATGCAGGTGGTTGGGTGGAAACTTGCGGCCCACGTTGTGCAACTGTTCCTGCACCGGACGGCGCGGCGGGCGCCGCAGGCTCATCCCGCATTGCTTGAGACTGCGCGACCCCTTTTTCAGGTTGCAAGGCGAGCAGGCCGCGACGACGTTTTCCCAGCTTGTCACCCCACCCCGCGCGCGTGGCACGACGTGATCAAACGTCAGATCGCCTTTCGCGCCACAGTACTGGCACTGAAACTCATCCCGCAGGAACAGATTGAAACGTGTAAACGCCACCTGCTTTTGCGGTTTGACGTAGTCCTTGAGCACCACGACCGATGGAATGCGGATCACTGTCGAGGGGCTCCGCACGACCTCTTCATACTCGCTGACGATGCTGACCCGGTCGAGCCATGCGGCCTTCACCGCCTCTTGCCAGGGCCAGAGTGACAGCGGGTAGTAGGACAGTGGTCTGTAATCGGCGTTGAGGACGAGCGCCGGAAAATGTTTGAGCCCCGCCGGGGCACGCACAAATTCGGTTTGAAAGTCAGTCTGCGTCATCACTCATACCCCAGCTAGGCTGTGCGGGAGCAAGTCAAGCGGCGTTCCCGCAGTCCTTTATAGGAGTGACTATATATCGCGTCAGATTTGTGACAACCCGCAATATGAGGCAAAGAAACCAAGTGCTTCGCCGCATTATGCTGCGCGGCGGCGATCCGACATCATGACCTGTGATGGCCCGCGTGCTTTGGCCCGCAGCAGCGCATCTTCTGCAGACTTCAAGAGCAGCGACAAAGGCGTTTGTCCGTCCGCCATCACAACGCCGACCGAGACGCTGACGTCAAAGCGTGTTTCGCCAGTGGCAACCTGTATCCCTTCAGCAATACGGTTGGCGAGTTGCATGCCGACGTCCAGACTGGCGCCGGGGACATAGGCCGCGATCTTTGCGCCGTCGATCCGGCCGATGATATCGGTCTTGCGGGTCACTTCGCGCAGGCGGATCCCAAGCGCCATGAGGCAAAGGTCACCTGCGTGATGATCATGTTTTGCGTTGATCTGCGCCAACCCGTCGATATCGACCATCATGAGGACACCGGTTTGCGACAGCCGCCGGTTCACCGCCTTGATGAACGCCGGCCGCTGCAAAAGTCCGGTCATCTGGTCCGTTTCTGCCGCGACGATCAGCGCCTTCCGCAGGCGCCCCATATCCGCCATCACACCGGTCGCAACAGCGTAAAGCGGCAAGCTGATCATCACGATGTTGCCCAGATACTGGGCCCAATCGCCGTGAAACTGCTCATCAATGATAACGTCATGCGCAAAGACTGTCCCGACCACGAGCAGGGCAAGGATCACATAACGGATCGCCCAACCCCAGCGATCTCGCGGACCGAAAAGTGAGACAATCGGACTTTGCACCATATCGGCAAACCACCCTAAGCGCGCATTGGTTCCAACAGATATTCAACTGGTACAGAAACAAACTGTTAACAGGTTGCCCTATCGCAGCCCCAACCGGTCGCGCAAGAAGGCAAGTGCCACCGAAAGCCCGTCAGGGGCGATTCCATGACCAGTTCCTTTCATGATATGTGCGTAGACTTCTGTCCAGCCTGCTTCTTGCAGGGCCTCGGCGGCCTGCGGCAAAGACTGCGGCGGCACCACATCGTCCTGATCGCCGTGGATCAGCAGAACAGGTGGCTTGCTTTGCGTTTCATCCGCGAGCAGTTCAGGCTCTAACAACCGCCCGGAAAAGGCGACGATCCCTGCAATCGGATCTTCCCGCCGGGGCACCACATGCAGCGCCATCATCGTGCCTTGGGAAAAGCCCAGCACCATGACCTGTTCCGGCAGAAGGTCTTCGTCCACCATCACCCCATCCAGAAACGCATCAAGATCGGCCGCAGCGTTTTCCATGCCTGCGCGGCTTTCTTCTTCACTGGATCCGTCGATCCATGGGATCGGGAACCATTGCAGGCCAATAGGCGCCGCGATGCAGGCCTCTGGCGCGTCAGGCGCGATAAAAAGCGTATCCGGCAGATGCTCGCCCAGCGGGTCGGCAAGGCTGATCAAATCCGCCGCATTGGCCCCGTAACCATGCAGGAAAATGACGGCAGACCGCACCTCCCCTGATACCGGTTCGCGCCGCTCTGCCTGTAGTGCTCTGGTCATCGGATGCCTTCCCGCTGTTTGCTGGCCTTGTAGTAGGCCCACATGATCCGCGCTGCAACTGACCGCCAAGGTGACCACGCGGCGGCCATTGCGCGCATTTGCTTCTCAGTCGGCCTGTTGGGCAGATCGAAGATCAGTTTTGCTGCCTCTTGCAGGGCGAGATCCCCATGCGCAAAGACGTCCGCCCTCGACAGTGAAAACATCGCATAGATCTCCGCCGTCCAGACGCCGATGCCTTTCACGGCCGTGAGTGTCTTGATCACCTCGGGTGCGGGCAGCTGGTGCAAGGCGGCATAGTTGATCCGCGCATCGGCGAGTGCCAGCGCGTACTCCGCCTTCTGACGGCTGAGACCCAGTGCGCGCAAGTCTGCTTCCGTTGTGGCTCTGATCTGGTCTTCCGTTACCATTCTATCCGCTTGCAGCCGTCCCCAGATCGCATTGGCCGAAGCAACGCTGACCTGCTGGCTGACGATGGCGCTCAGGAGTTCAGCAAACCCGTCCGGCTTCAGGCGGAGCGGCAAGGGCGGTAACCCGTCCATCGCTCGCTCAAAGCGCGGCTCTTCCCCGCAGAGCCACGCCGCCCCTTCGGCGACACAATCATGCCCCCTGATCAGCCGTTCCTGCATTGCGCCTTTGCCCATTCCGTTGCTTTCGCCAGATCATTCGTCACCGGCCACTCCCCCTGCGGCGGGCGCGCAATCATGGCGACAGGCAGCCCCAGCAGGCGTGCCGCTGTCAGCTTCGTTGCACTGGCCGCGCCACCGGCATTCTTGACGACCAGCCAATCCACCCCAAGACGGCTGAACAGCTGCATCTCATCATCGACACTGAATGGCGGGCGCCCGATCAGGTATTCACCACCCGGAAAGGGGAAAGGCCCTTTGGGCGGGTCAATCTGGCGGCAGATCACACGGAACCCTGTGAGGTTTGCAAAACGCGCGAGCGTTTGTCGCCCGGTCCCAAGGAACACGGTCGCGCCGGCGGGGATCAGGCTGGCCGCGTCCTCTTCGGCTTGGATCTCGGTCCAATGATCCCCGTCCTGCGCTACCCAAGGCGCGCGCAGGTATTGCAGGTAAGGCAGTTCCGTCTGCTTGCAGATCTGGGCAGTGCGTTCGGTGATCCGGTGGGCGTAGGGATGTGTCGCATCCAAAACGGCTGTGATCCCACTTGCGCTGACGTATTCCAGAAACCCCTCGGCCCCGCCAAAGCCGCCGACCCGGGTTGGCAGATCAAGCCCGGCCGGATCCCGCGTCGCCCCGGCGAGCGAGATCACAGCGTCATACCCGGCCAAATCGGTCGCCAACCTGCGCGCCTCACCCGTGCCGCCAAGGATCAGAAGCGTCATGGCCCCGCCTTGCCGATGATCTGACCCGCGCGGTCGATGATGATGATGTCATAGGTGATCTCTGAGTGTCCAAACCGTTCGCTGACTTGCGAAAGTGCTTTTTCCGCGATTGCCGCGGCCAAATCCGGGCCTGCAATCTCATACGCCTCCAACGCCGTGTTTGCCTTGGCCACGTCGGGCACACCGACCAGCGCTGCCAGCGCGTCGAAATCCACCCGACTGCGTTTCGAATGCAGATCAATCGCCCCCTGCGCCAGCTTCGTGATCTTCCCAATCCCGCCGCCAATCGTCACCCGCGGCACAGGATGCTGCACAAGATACTTCAGCATGCCCCCGGCGAAATCGCCCATGTCCAGCATGGCATGGTCCGGCAGGCCATGGTGCCCTTGCACGGTCTTCTCGGACGTCGCACCAGTACATCCCGCGACATGGTCCAACCCCTCGGCCCGCGCCACATCCACCCCGCGATGGATTGAAGCGATCCACGCAGCACAACTGAACGGGCGCACAACGCCGGTCGTTCCAAGGATCGACAGCCCCCCGGCGATCCCAAGGCGCGGATTCCATGTTTTCAGCGCAAGTTCTGCACCGCCGGGGACGGACACCGTGATGTTGACGTCGCCGGTTTTCCCATACTGCGCGGCTACCTCCGCAACGACACTCTGCATCATCTCGCGCGGGACTGGATTGATGGCGGGGTCACCAACCGGGATCGGCAGGCCCGCCTTTGTCACATGGCCCACACCCTCACCCGCGGCAAAGACGACACCGCCATCGGACGCAGAAACGGTCACCACGATCAGGGCCCCATGGGTCACGTCGGGGTCGTCACCCGCATCCTTGGTAATACCAATCCGCGCCCAGCCATCACCGGCCTCGGCCAAGGCAAGCGGAAACGTCGGCGTTTCGCCTCGGGGCAAGGTGATTGTCACATCCTTGGGAAACGCCCCACCCCAAAGCCGGATCAGCGCCGCCTTGGTCGCTGCCGTCGCGCAGGCGCCGGTTGTCCAACCACGGCGCAGTTCAGGTGTTGTCGTCTCTGCCATGCAGCCGCGACGATATGAGGTGGGTCCGGTGACGGCAATCCGCAATCATTCGTCGTTTGCCACCTTTCCTCGGCGCAGGCAGGACGGCATAAAGACACCATGAGCAATGCGATCACCCTCCCCGGTCAGGATTGGCCCGCGCTGGAACCCGGCTGGGTCTGGCTTTGCGGTGCCGGACCGGGCGATCCTGGGTTGTTGACCCTGCATGCGGTCAATGCGCTGCGGCAGGCGGATGTGGTGATTTATGACGCGCTGGTGCAAGAGGACATTCTTGGCTGGGCCCCGCAGGCAGAACATATTTACGCAGGCAAACGTGGTGGCAAGCCGTCAGCCAAGCAGCGCGATATCTCGCTGCGGCTGGTCGACCTTGCACGCGCTGGCAAACGGGTACTGCGCCTAAAGGGCGGTGATCCGTTCGTTTTCGGGCGCGGCGGGGAAGAGGCGCAAACGCTGGTGCAGCATGGTATCCCGATCCGGATCATCCCGGGGATCAGCGCGGGCATCGGTGGGCTGGCCTATGCAGGCATCCCCGTCACCCACCGCGACGTGAACCAGTCGGTGACTTTCGTCACCGGGCATGACCAGTCCGGCAACACCCCTTCTTCGCTGGATTGGGCCAGTATCGCGAAGGGCAGTCAGGTCATCGTGATCTACATGGGGATGAAGCACATCGCCCAGATTGCGGAACAATTGATCGCCGCAGGGCGCAGCCCTTCCGAGCCGGTTGGCGTTGTCACGACGGCCACGACGCATGATCAACAGGTCCTTGAAACAACGCTCGGCACGATTGTCGCGGATATCGGCGACGCGGGGCTGACCCCGCCTGCGATCATCTGCGTCGGGCAGTCGGTCCTGATGCGGCAAGTGCTTGACTGGCAAGGGATGGCGGCTGGCGACGCCCCCCGCAATCTGGACCCGTTGGGCCGTGGACGCCCCGCCGAGTCGGCCTAGACACCATGCACTCCTTCTTTCTTCGTCCAATCAAACTTCCGCCGGAGGCATCCGACGGTTCCGACACGCGATGAGCCTGATCATCTCCGCCCCCGCTTCGGGCAGTGGCAAGACCACTATCACACTTGGGCTTTTGCGCGCATTGACCCGACAAGGAACGCCAGTGCGCGCCGCCAAGTCAGGACCAGACTACATCGACCCCCGGTTTCATGCCGCGGCCTGCGGACAGGATTGCGTGAACCTAGACGCCTGGGCGATGGGCGCCGATCAGATCAAGGCGCTGGCCGCTGGCCCGACCCCGCTGATGATCGAAGGGGCGATGGGGCTATTCGATGGGGCGCCGCCCGATGGCAAAGGGGCAACTGCCGATCTTGCCCGCTTACTGGACCTGCAGGTCATCCTCGTGGTCGACGCAGGACGCATGGCGGGATCTGTTGCGCCGCTTGTGCAAGGATTCGCGCGGTTTGATCCCGAGGTCCGCATCGCTGGCGTGATCCTCAACAATCTCGGCTCTGCCCGGCACGAGGGGATGTTGCGGCGCGCGTTGGGGGACATCCCCGTGTTGGGCGCCATTCCTCGCTGCAAAGACATCACACAGCCTTCGCGGCATCTGGGCCTTGTGCAGGCGCAAGAGCATCCGGACCTGCAGGCATTTCTGGATCGCGCCGCGGACCTGATTGCGGATCATTGTGATATCACTGCGATCAAGGCGCTGTTGGGGTCGATGCCTGGCCACGCCCCCCAACCGCTTGGGCCACCGGCACAACGCATCGCAATCGCGCGGGACGCTGCCTTCGCCTTCACCTACCCGCATCTACTGGAGGGGTGGCAGCGTGCAGGTGCGTCGCTTTCCTTCTTCTCTCCCCTCGTGGATGAGGCGCCCGCCAAAGCCGATCTGATCTATCTGCCCGGCGGCTATCCCGAGTTGCATGCCGCACGCCTTGCACAAAACAAAACGTTCCTCGATGGCCTCCGCGACACGAACGCCCAGATCTACGGTGAGTGCGGCGGTTATATGGTCCTCGGGGAAACACTGACCGACGCGGACGGCGTTACCCACAAGATGGCGGGCCTCTTGGCCTTAGAGACATCATTCGCCAGCCGCAAACTGCACCTTGGCTATCGCGCCCTGCACGCCAATGCGGGGCCGTTTGCAGGGGCTTGGAAGGGGCATGAGTTCCACTACGCCACGACGAGCCGCGCCGAAGGCACACCGCTTTTCCACGCAACAGATGCAGAAGGCGCCACCCTGCCCCCGATGGGTTTGATCCAGGACAATGTGGCAGGCAGCTTTGCCCATATCATCGCGCGGGCATAACCGCTCTTGCCAGCGTCCGAGACTGGGCCTACCGATACCTCCATGACCCACGTCGACGACACCCGCGCGAAACGCAATGTCACCGTTCTGGTGCTCGCTCAGGCGGTCCTTGGCGCGCAGCTGCCGATGATCATCGTGGTCGGCGGGCTCGCAGGCGGGCAACTGGCGAGCAACATCTGCTTTGCCACGCTGCCGATTTCGATGATGGTCTTCGGGTCGATGACCACGGCCCCCTGGCTCAGCCCGCTGATGCAGCGCAACGGGCGGCGGTTTGGCTTCTTTATCGGGGCCTTTGCGGGGGCGGCAGGCGCAGCTGTTTCAGCCTACGCGCTCTATACCAGTTCTTTCATGATGCTGCTTGCGGGGTCCTATCTTGCCGGCATCTATCAGTCCGCGCAGGGGTTTTATCGGTTCGCGGCGACAGATACGGCATCCGATGCGTTCCGGCCAAAGGCGATTTCATACGTTATGGCAGGTGGGCTCTTGTCCGCGATCGTCGGCCCGCAGCTCAACAAACTTGTGATTGATGGCTCTGTCATCCCGTTCCTTGGCACCTATCTGGCGATCATCGCCCTGAACCTTGGCGGCATGCTGTTGTTCTTCCTGCTCGACCTGCCCAAGGGCACGCGTGACGAACCACCAGATACAGTCGCAGTCGGGCGGACACGGCGAGAGCTGTTGCGCGATCCACGCATTGCGGTCGCGATGATCTGCGGGATGGTCACCTACTCGCTCATGACCCTAGTGATGACATCGACGCCTCTGGCCGTTGTCGGCTGTGGGTTCACCACGGGTAACGCCAATGACATCGTCTCGGCCCATGTGCTAGCAATGTTCGCGCCCTCGTTTTTCACCGGTCATCTGATTGCGCGCTTCGGGGTCGAGCGGATTGTCGGCCTTGGCATGGTGATCCTTGCCGGTGCCGGGATGGTGGCGCTGTCAGGGGTTGAGTTGGCCAACTTCTACATCGCCCTGATCATGTTGGGCCTTGGCTGGAACTTCGGTTTCATCGGCGCCACAACGATGCTTGCAGGCGCCCACCGCCCGGAGGAGCGCGGCGTGGTACAGGGCATGAACGACATGGTGGTTTTCGGGATGGTCACGCTGGCCTCACTCGCATCAGGCGGCCTGATGAACTGTTCCGGCGGGTCACCGGTTGAAGGGTGGAGCGCGGTGAACCTTGCCATGGTGCCGTTCCTTGTGCTGGCAAGCGGTTCATTGATCTGGCTGGTCCGGCAGCCGAAAGCGGCGACCTAAACGGACGTCAGTCTAACCTGCGAACCCGGCGGCCTTACCGCCACCATCCACGAAGCGACACATTCAGAAAACGCAAACTGTCCGCAGCAGGGTTCCGATCCAGCCCGTCGCTGGCGACCAGTTCCGGCTGCTTTGCCACCCGTTGCAGGACGGGCCGTGCGTGATATCCGGCGATGAGCGCCGGGGTGGCGGCCTTGCCAACTTTGCGGGGGGATCTCGCGGCAGTGTTCATCCGCGCCAGCGCATCATTTGCCAATGCAGCCAGCCCCGCCCCCGACGCGTCGATAAATGGCTGGCGGCCTTGCTTGGTCAACGCCGGATAGGCTTGAAACAGGTTTGCAACCCCGACCGCATAGGCAAAGTCACGGACCACTTCTTCGTCTCCAAGCCCCAGCAGGCGCGCCGCCGTGAACATCAGGTTGCCAGACGTCGCCTGCACATATTCGTCAAAATGACCGGCATCTTCGAATGGGTCCGCGTATACGTCCCAGCGCCTTGCCGCGACCAACCCGTCAAGGCTCTGCACCCCTTCGGCATCCAACACCCCGGCGAGTGCATCGACCACTTCGTGCCTGCGCACCTTGCCACCCGATGCGATCTCTTCCAGCGCATCGCGCCACCATTGCAGGCGCATCTCGGCGATCATTGCCTCTTGGGTCACCCAGGGCGCCCGCGCCACTTCGACGTTGAACGCATAGAGCGGAAAGAGGATCTGGCGTGCAGGCACCGGGGCTGCCATCGCAACGCGAAAGCGCAATGGGTCGGCCTTTTCCACAAGCGCTGCACAGGCCTCAAAGCTCATGCCCGGCGCACCACGCAGAGTTCATATCCGGTTTCGTCCTTCGCGGCACGCCAGACGGCGGCCTCTTGCCGCGCCTCATCCAGCACCGCGCGCAACGCAGCATCCGCATCCGGCCACAGCTGTGCGACCCGGGCAAGCTGCGGCCCGTAGTAGGCTTCCCACGCGGCATCGGAGAGGGGTCTGCTGGCGATCAACGCGAACCCGGCATCCGCGATCTCTTGAAAGACCTTGGTTCGCGTCGGGATATCACCTTCCGTCGCCCAGAGCGCGCGAGCGATGTCTGAAGGTTCATCGTCGAAATAGCAGGGCGCGCTGAAGGCAATGACGCCGTCTTCGGCGAGCTGCTCGGACCATCTGCGCAACGACTGCGCGACACCTGCAAAATAGATCGCCCCCGCGCACCAGATCAGGTCGAACGGGCCCGGAACTTCGAACATATCGCCCCTTGTGGCCGTCACGCGCGGATCATCCCCGAAATCCGCTTCCACCTGCGCGATGAAGTGTTCCATCCAGTCGGCCGCATGCAAGGACTCCGGCGAAAACGCCGTCAGAAGGGTCGCAATGTCGCTGCCCGGACCGGACGCACCATCGAGGATGCGCTGAACCCTCGCGGTATCTAAACGGGCTGCGACCCAAGCCACATCCTCCGGCAGGCCTGGCCCTTCTCGTGGTAGATCACGATGCAGGGTGAAGAAAGCCTCAGGCAGATGCATGCGCACCGTCCCGGATCAGTTTCCAGTTGATTGCGTCGATCAGTGCCTCAAACGACGCATCCACAATGTTGGCGCTCACCCCGCAGGTTGACCAGCGTTGCCCCTGCCCGTCCTCGCTGTCGATGATGACGCGGGTCACCGCCTCTGTCCCGCCGTTGGTGATGCGGACCTTGAAGTCGACAAGCTGCATGTCATCAATAATCTCTTGATACGGGCCGAGGTCCTTGGACAAGGCCCGCGCCAAAGCGTTCACCGGGCCTTGGTCAGACCCGTCGGGCCCCATGCTTTCACTGACGTTCAGCATTTTTTTGCCGTGCACCTTGGTCACCACCACAGCTTCTGACAGCGAGACCATCTGGTTGCGCTTGTTCTTGCGGCGTTCGACGGTGACCCGGTATCGCTTGACCTCGAAGAACTCCGGTAACGTGCCAAGCTCATCGCGCGCGAGCAGTTCGAAACTTGCCTGCGCAGTGTCGTAGGAATAGCCCTGCGCCTCGCGTTCCTTGATCCGTTCGACAATGCGCGGCAGCGCCGGGTCGTCCTTGGCGACGTCCAACCCCGCCTCCAGCAGGCGCGCGCGCAGGTTCGACTGCCCCGCCTGATTGGACATCGGCACGATGCGGCTGTTGCCAACCGCTGCGGGGTCCACGTGTTCGTATGTGGTCGGGTCTTTCGCGATGGCGCTCGCGTGCAGGCCCGATTTGTGGGCAAAGGCGGAGGCACCGACGTAGGGCGCCTGTTTCGCCGGAACGCGGTTGAGGATGTCATCGAGCAGGCGCGATGCGCGGCGCAGACCTTTCAGCGCCTCTGGCGTCACGCCGGTCTCGAACACGCTCGCATAGGGCTCCTTCAACAGCAGCGTTGGTATCAGCGTCGTCAGGTTCGCATTACCACAACGCTCCCCCAGCCCGTTCAAGGTCCCTTGCACCTGCCGCGCGCCCGCCAAGACAGCAGCCAACGTGTTGGCCACTGCGTTTTCCGTGTCGTTATGCGTATGGATTGCCAGATGATCGCCGGGGATGCCGCTGGCGATCACGGCGGCCACGATCTCTGTCACCTCATGCGGCAGCACGCCGCCGTTTGTGTCACAAAGCACGATCCAGCGCGCACCCGCATCATAGGCCGCGTGGATTGCCTCGAGCGCATAGTCCGGATTGGCCTTGTAGCCGTCAAAGAAGTGTTCAGCGTCAAAGAGCCCCTCGCGCCCTTGCCCTGCGATGTGGGCAAAGCTCGCGCGGATGTTTTCGGTGTTTTCCTCCAAGCTGACGCCAAGCGCTGTGGTCACATGAAAGTCATGCGCCTTGCCGACCAGGCAGACAGCGGGTGTGCCTGCATTCAACACAGCCGACAGCACATCATCGTTTTCCACCGACCGCCCCGTGCGCTTGGTCATGCCAAAGGCGGTGAAAGTCGCACGGGTCTTGGGCGGAGCGTCAAAAAACGCAGTATCGGTCGGGTTCGCCCCTGGCCAGCCGCCTTCGATATAGTCGAGGCCGAGGCTGTCGAGGACCGCGGCGATCTGGTGTTTTTCGTCAGCCGAAAACTGCACGCCCTGGGTCTGCGCGCCGTCGCGCAGCGTGGTGTCGAAGAGGTAGAGGCGTTCTTTAGGCATCGCGCTGCCCCCGGCGTGCATGCGCCAAGCCCGACCTCGGGTGGGCCATGCAACAAGTAACGAGGGTCAGTGCATCAGACTGCCAACACCGCGCTTGAGATTGTCTGTTCGAAGAAAGCCCTCCCGGGGGGGAGGTCGGGCTTGGCGCAGGCGCGCCGGTTCCGCAGGGCGTCATGTCAAATCCCCCAGCTTGGCGGCGTCGAAGTTCGGCCCAGGCTCCCACGTCGCCTGACCGCCTACGTCTGTCACCAGCACGCCAGCGTCGTTCAACAGATCGCGTAGCATGTCGGCCTTTGCCCAATCCTTGGCCGCGCGGGCGGCAGCACGGTCGGCCAGCAGCGCATCGACACGGTCAGCAACCGCAGGTGCCACATCCGGTCCGGCCTCACCCCCATCGAACTGCGGGATGGCGGCCCAATCGTTCACGAAACCGAGCATTTGCATGCCATGGGCAAACCCGGCCAGAGCGGCGGGTGTCTTGCCCTTCGACAAGACATGCAGCCGTGCCAAAGCGCCCGGTGTGTTCAGGTCATTGGCGAGCACGCCGATGAACTCGGCATCCGGTTCCCATTTGCCCTCGGCCCACAACACGTCAACGAGTTTCGGCCCGAACCCATGACCGTGCAGGATGCCGAACCACTTGCGCAACGTGCCCTCGGCCTCTTCCCGCCGTGCCTCTGTCCAGTCCATTGTCTTGGAGTAATGCGTGCCAAGCATCACCAGACGGATCACCTCGCCCGGTACGCCCTGACCAAGCAGGTCTCGGATGGTGAAGAAGTTGCCAAGGCTTTTGGACATCTTTTTGCCCTCGACCTGCAGCATCTCGTTATGGACCCAATACCGCGCGAATTCGCCGGTGGGATGCGCGCAGGCCGATTGCGCGATCTCGTTCTCATGATGCGGGAATTGCAGGTCGTTGCCGCCGCCATGGATGTCAAAGCTTTCTCCCAAAATCGCGTGGCTCATGGCCGAGCATTCGATATGCCAGCCCGGGCGACCGTAGCCCCATGGGCTGTCCCAGCCGGGCACGCCGTCACCGGAAGGTTTCCACAGCACGAAATCCATCGGGTTGCGCTTGTATGGTGCAACCTCGACCCGGGCCCCGGCGATCATGTCGTCGGTGGATCGACCAGAGAGCTTTCCATAGTCAGCATAGCTATCGACGGCGAAGAGGACGTGGCCCTCAGCCTCATAGGCGTGCCCCTTGGCGATCAGATCATCGGTCATCGCGACCATTTCGGCGATATGGGCTGTCGCGCGTGGTTCATGCGTTGGGCGCAAAAGACCCACGGCATCCAGATCGTCGTGATACCACTGGATCGTCTCTGCCGTGATGTCCCCGATCGCCCGGCCCGTTTCCGCCGCCCGTGCGTTGATCTTGTCATCGACATCCGTGAAATTGCGCACGTATGTGACGTGGTCCACCCCGTAGACCTCTCGCAGCAAGCGAAAGAGCACATCGAACACCAACGAAGGGCGCAGGTTGCCCAGATGTGCGCGGTCATAAACCGTCGGCCCACAGAGGTAGAGCCGCACATTGCTGGCATCAATCGGCACGAAGTCTTCGCGCTTGCGGGTCTTGGTGTTGTTCAGGCGGATGGTTGTCATGATCTCTCGCACACGGGTTGCGCCGCGGGCTTAGCAAGTTCAATCATAAAGGAAAACGTGAAAGAGCAGCCCGCGACAGATGTCAGCAGATAATAATGCAGCAGATGTTGCAGATGCTCTTCATGGCGGGGTGATTAGCAGCTACGGCGAAGGCTGTCTACGCCAATGACATTCCCACCCTCCCGCGGAAAATCCGACCGAACGGGAATAATTCCGGTTTTGGTGCGTAGGTCCGGTGAATTGATGAACCAATCACCGAAGGGACAGCCCATGCCGACGCTTTTGAAACCTTTGATCATTCCTGCACTGATGTTGTTGTCACTCGGCGCGTGCGGGTCATCCGGCAGCGGTGGCGACGCGGCCGCGGACTTTTCAGATATCCGGGGGGTGGCGCAGGCCAACTTTGCGCCGGTTTTCGATGATGGGATCGCGATGATAGAAGCTGCCGCGCAAACAGATGATCCTGATGGCGGAATAGATACCATCGTTGGTCTGCAAACCGGCGAATTGGCCGTGGCCAACGTCAGGGTGAGTGAGGACCGGGATACCGCCTTTCTCAGCATCAATGGAGAGGCGCCCATTGCTTACAATTTCGAGAGCGAAAGCAATCGCGGCTTTCGGACCTTCATCAACGGCGATGAACGCCTACGACTCAAATTCGGTACGCGAAGACTGGATCTGCTCTTTACTGCCGACGATGGGTTCAATGCCCAGGGCTTTCTTTCCACACCCGTTGAACAACTGCCCACTGGCGCTGTCGCATATGGGGGCCAATGGTTTGCAGCCCCTTCAAGAACGGCCGCGGCGTTTGCTTCGGCAAGAGGAAGTTTTGCGATGGAGGTCGATTTTGACACTGGCGCAACTGATGGGGTGTTTACAGGAACCGCCGAGGCGGGACCAAGCACAGGTATCAACGGCTTCTTTGGTGTCATTGAAGGGAACACCGAAGATGGCATTTTCGCAGGCACTGCCCAAAGTCAAAGCGGGTCGATCCCTGTCAATCTCGACATGTTGGGCACGTTTACCGACAACGGGAGCCAGATTATTGGCGGCGTAGCAGGCACAGTCAATAGCATACCCGTCGGCGGCACATTCAGCGGGTCGGAAACCGGTTTCTGATCGAACCCGATCAGATACTACGCCGCTTAGATGCCCCCGCCCGGATCGTCCCCAAAGAGCGAACCGGCATCTATCCGGCCAAACGACCCAAGCAGCTGGCCGAGGAAGGTCACGTCGTTGATCCCGTCCTCTGTCACGCGGCGGTCGAGCACGACGACGCGGCCGTCTTTGAGCGTGTACCGCGTGATGTTGCGCAGCCGGTCGGCGCTATCGAAATCAATCGCCAGAACTTCGCGATCCACCTCTTCCGGCGCGAAAGGGCCGAAATAACGGAATTGACTGGCCCCGTAATAGAGCGTGTTGTTTTCCAGCGCCCGTTCAGAGACCGGCGGGCCGAACAGGCTGATCACCTCATCCTTGGTCGTGCTGCCGATGGCCAGCGTATCAAGCTCTTCCTGCGGTGGGATGAAGCCATGGTAGCGGTCCATCTGGGTGCAGCCGGTGACGGCCACTGTGCATGCCAAAAGCCCGATCAAACGCGCCTGTTGCCCCAGCTTTTGCACCACTTCACGCATCACTGCACCCTCTTGCCTTGCCTGTTCACGGCTTCTATTCCCCCTATATCACCCCGATGGCACCTTCAAGAAACGAAACTGGCTTGACCCAACTCCCCCGATCAACCCTGCGTGTGGCCGACCTGCGGCAACGGACAGCCTCTGCCTTCGACCTTGTGCCGACGGCCGAAGAAAGGGCCGCGGTCGCCGAGGCATTGGGGATCTCAGGGATCAAGAAACTGCGCTTTGAGGGCAAGGTGATGCCGAAAGGCGGCAAGGACTGGGCATTGGAAGCCACGCTTGGCGCGACGGTCGTGCAGCCTTGTGTCGTGACACTTGCACCGGTGTCGACCCGCGTGGACGAAAACATCACCCGCAGCTACCTGACCGAGGTGCCAGAGATCACCGCCGGTGAGGCAGAAATGCCAGAGGATGACACGGTCGAACCTCTGCCGGACACGATTGACCTTGTCGCGGTGATGATCGAGGCCCTATCGCTTGCCCTGCCCGCTTATCCACGCAGCGAAGGCGCAGCACTGGAACAAACCTCATTCGCAGCACCTGGCGTCACCCCCATGACAGATGATGACGCAAAGCCATTTGCCGGGCTGCAGGACCTCAAGGATCGCCTTGAAAACAAGGGCGAATAGGCGCCCCTTTGGCGGTTTGGAAAAAGGCTTGCACAGAAAAGGAATCGCAGTATGTTCGCGGCCTCTTTTACATCGCGTCTCGACAGGGCAGCCGGAATGGCATAGGACCCCGCCAGACGGAACGGAATCTGGGCCGAAGGCCCTGAAATCATAGGGTTGAGACATGGCTGTCCAGCAGAACAAAGTATCGAAATCGCGCCGGAACAATCGCCGTGCGCATGACGCGCTTGTCGCGGCAAACCCCAACGAGTGCGAAAACTGCGGTGAGATGAAGCGCCCACATCACGTGTGCCCTTCCTGCGGCCACTACTCTGGCCGCGAAGTGATCGCAGACACGACCGAAATCGACCTCGAAGACGACGCAGCCTAAACACGGCCAAAGGCACCTTAGCATGACGTCAGCGCAGACGGACCCCGCTCCGACGCAAGGCCATGCCACGAAAGAGGTGCTTTCGGTTGATGCGATGGGTGGCGACAAAGGGCCTGCAACGGTTGTTGCGGGCCTTTCGAAGTTTTTGGGCAAGGAAGCCGGCGCGCGGGCCATTCTGCATGGCCCCAAGGCAGAGCTTGCCCCGATGGTGGCAAAGGCTGGCCTGACCGAGCGGGTCGAAATCCATAACGCCACCGATGTCGTCAAGATGACAGACAAGCCCAGCCATGTGCTGCGCCATGGCAAGGCGACATCCATGTGGTCCGCGATTGAGGCTGTGCGCAATCATCAGGCCGCCGTCGCCGTCAGCTGTGGCAACACCGGTGGGTTGATGGCCATGTCGATGCTGCGGCTACGCAAGGCAGAAGGCGTGAACCGCCCCGCCATCGCCTGCCTCTGGCCCTCGCGCAATCCTTCGGGTTTCAACGTCATGCTGGATGCCGGGGCTGATATCCGTGCAGACCAGGATGATCTGCTGACTTATGCCTTGATGGGCGTCTCTTACGCCCGCAACGGGCTTGATATCTCGCGGCCACGGGTTGGCCTGCTCAACGTCGGCACCGAAGAGCACAAAGGCCGCGCCGAACTCAAGGTTGCGCATGAGTTGATCGCCAATGCGGCTGACAAAGGTGAGTTTGACTATGTCGGCTTCATCGAAGGTGGTGATCTGCCGTCCGACAAAGTTGATGTGATCGTCACCGATGGCTTTACCGGAAATGTCGCCCTGAAGACCGGCGAAGGCACCGCGACGTTGATAGGTGATCTTCTACGCGAAGCGCTTCTCAAGAACCCGCTGTCAATCCTTGGCGCCCTTCTGGCGCGCGGGTCCCTGCGGCGCCTGCGCAAACGGATTGACCCGCGCCGGGTCAACGGCGGGGTGTTTCTGGGTCTCAATCAGACCGTTATCAAGAGCCATGGGTCCGCTGACGCCACCGGCGTCGCCGCCGCCCTTCACCTGGCCTATCGGCTGGCACAGACCGGTTTTTCGGACAAGCTCGCCGCACGGGTTGCATCCGCCGCGTCACTTGCCCAAGATGCCGACAACGACAATGAGACGGCAGGTCTCAATACAAAGACGGGCAGCTGAAGCATGATGCGACGCGCAGTGGTGAGAGGAGTTGGTCACTATCTGCCCGAACGTGTAGTGCCAAACGCCGAATTTGAGAAAACCCTCGATACCACTGACGAATGGATCAAGTCCCGCTCTGGCATCGAACGCCGTCATTTTGCGGCAGAGGGCCAAACCACCTCCGATCTTGCGATCAATGCCGCCAATGCCGCCCTCATCAACGCAGGGATCGCAGGCGAAGACATTGATGCCATCGTGCTCGCCACCTCCACTGCTGATCTGACCTTCCCCTCGGCGGCGACAATGGTGCAGCAAGGCATTGGGAACACGACAGGTTTTGCTTTTGACGTGCAGGCCGTCTGTGCGGGCTTTGTTTATGCGCTGTCTACGGCCAATGCACTGATCATGTCAGGCCAGGCCGACAAGGTGCTTGTGATCGGTGCGGAGACCTTTAGCCGGATCATGGATTGGACGGATCGGGGCACATGCGTTCTCTTTGGCGATGGCGCCGGGGCGCTGGTGCTGGAAGCGCAGGACGGCGCGGGCACCAGCGCCGACCGCGGGATCCTGTCGACGGACCTGAACTCTGACGGGCGCCACAAGGATATCCTTTACGTGGACGGCGGTGTTTCAACCCAAACGACCGGTGTTCTGCGCATGCAAGGCAAGGAAGTGTTCCGGCATGCGGTCGAAAAGCTTGCCCAAACGGCCCATACCGCACTCGACAAGGCCGGTTTAGGCGCTGACGACGTAGATTGGGTCGTGCCGCATCAGGCGAATATCCGGATCATCCAATCAACCGCGAAAAAGCTGGGCGTTGGCATGGACCGGGTCGTGGTGACGGTGCAGGACCACGGGAACACCTCTGCCGCGTCGATCCCCCTTGCGCTGTCGGTGGGTGTGGCCAATGGACAGATCAAAGAGGGTGATCTGGTGGTGACCGAAGCCATCGGCGGGGGGCTCGCCTGGGGTGCCGTCGTTTTGCGCTGGTAGCGTCGCTCGGCTAGTCAATGCCGGACGGCAAGTTGTTGTTATTGACTCTGATTTTCCACCGCGCGTATTGTTCCTGAACATTTTGTGAGGGGTTTTGCGATGGCGGAAAAGACTTTGACGCGGATGGATGTGGCGGATGCCGTTCATAATCAGGTCGGGCTTTCCCGCAACGACAGTGCAGACCTTGTTGAAAGCGTTCTCTCGCATGTCTCAGATTCGCTG
>JBCBOD010000121.1:0-11294 GCA_039821425.1 Pseudomonadota bacterium | reverse complement strand
ACAAAGGCTTTCTTTCCTTCGGCCCGCAACTGCGCAAACTTGGCGTCGATCCTGCTCATGGCTTTCCCCGTTTCCCAAACTTTGCACGGTTTGCTTGACGCCCTAGGGAAAATCAATAGCTGACGGCCGGGGTTCAGCCATCTTTCTCGCAGTTGAACATCCAGCTGACGCCGAATTTGTCCCGTGCGATGCCAAAGCCGGGGGCCCAGAAGGTTTCTGCAAACGGCATAACGACGGTGCCATCTTTTGCGATCAGATCATAAGCCGCGCGCGCTGCTACGACAGTGGGCCAGTCTGTTTGCATGTTGAAGCCTGAATAGGAAATGGGATCATCCCCAAAATCATCGCTGATCATGATCGTACCACCTGGGCAGACGACACGCCCATGTGCGATCCGGTCTTGCTTGTCTTGAGGTATTTCGGTGCCGTCTGAGATTTCTGAAAACCGCATGACGGCCTCGACCGTGCCACCAAACGTGTCTGCGTAGAAGTGCAGCGCCTCTTCCGCCTGCCCATTGAATGTCAGGTATGGGTTGATCTTCATCTGTGCCTCTCTCGTCGTTTGCGGGCATCATAGCACAGCATTTGCTTGCGACGTGAAACCAATGCACCTAGAAGCGCGCTGAACCAAGACAGGAGCGTCATCATGGGTTTCAAGATGGGTATCGTCGGGCTGCCGAATGTGGGCAAATCGACCCTGTTCAATGCGCTGACGAAAACTGCAGCGGCGCAGGCCGCGAACTTCCCCTTTTGCACCATTGAACCCAACGTGGGTGAGGTCGCCGTGCCTGATGCCCGCCTCGACAAGCTCGCCGAGATCGCGAAATCCAAACAGGTGATCCCGACGCGGATGACCTTTGTCGACATCGCGGGTCTGGTGAAAGGGGCCAGCAAGGGCGAGGGTCTGGGCAACCAGTTTCTTGCCAACATTCGCGAATGTGACGCGATTGCCCATGTGCTGCGCTGTTTCGAGGATGACGACATTACCCATGTCGATGGCCGGGTTGATCCTGTTGCGGATGCCGAGGTGATCGAGACCGAACTGATGCTCGCCGATCTCGAAAGTATCGAAAAGCGGATGCAGAACCTGACGCGGAAGGTACGCGGTGGCGACAAGGATGCGGTGCAGCAGGTCCGCCTGCTGGAGGCCGCGCAGGCGGCACTTGAGAATGGTCAACCTGCCCGCTCGGTCGCGGTCGACGCGGAGGATGCAAAGGCATGGCGTATGCTGCAGCTTCTGACGACGAAACCGGTGCTCTATGTCTGCAATGTTGAAGAAGACAGCGCCGGCGAAGGCAACAGCCAGTCCGCGCGCGTGGCTGAAATGGCCGCGGCGCAAGGCAACGCGCATGTCGTGATCTCTGCCCGGATCGAGGAAGAGATCAGCCAGCTCGACCCCGAGGAGGCCGAGATGTTCCTTGGCGAAATGGGGCTGGAAGAGGCGGGGTTGGACCGCCTGATCCGCGCAGGCTACGCCCTTCTGCATCTGCAGACCTACTTTACCGCCGGGCCGAAAGAGGCGCGCGCCTGGACGATCAAAGAAGGCACGTCTGCCCCGCAGGCCGCGGGTGTCATTCACGGCGACTTTGAGCGGGGCTTCATCCGGGCCGAAACCATTGCCTATGACGACTATGTCAGCCTGGGCGGGGAGCAGGCGGCAAAGGAAGCCGGCAAGATGCGCGCCGAAGGCAAGGGCTATATCGTCAAAGATGGCGATGTGCTGCACTTCTTGCACAGTGCCTGATGTCTTGATCTGCGTGATATACGACCGTATATACACGTCACGCAGGAGGACACCATGTTCGAGACCAAAATCCGCAAAGTCGGCAATTCTGCCGTCCTGACCCTTTCCAAAGAGGCGCTCGCCGTACTCGACGCCAAAGAGGGGGATACGGTCTACCTTGTACGCACCGACGACGGTAGCCTGGCCTTGCGGCGGCATGAGGATGACTTTGCCGACGCGATGGAAGCTGCCGAGATTGGTGGCCGGCGCTTTAGCAAGGCGATGGATGCGCTTGCATGAAGCCGGATGCCCCACGGTGGGTGCCGCTCACAGCAATCAAGGCAATCCATGACCGGATGATCTCGCGTCACGGGGGGACCCCCGGCATGCGAGACGCCGCACTTCTGGAGATGGGGTGCGCAAGGCCATTGAACCTATGGGCCTATGGCGAACCTGACCTGTTTGATCTGGCAGCTGGCTATGCGTTCGGGATAGCGAAGGCACATGCATTCATTGACGGCAACAAGCGCACGGCCTTTCAAGCCGCCTTTGTCTTTCTTTACCTGAACGGCGTCGACTTTCACGCTACCAATGGTGAGGTTGTCAAAATGATGGAAGGTCTGGCCGACGACACAGTACCGGAGGCGGAATTTGCCGCCTGGTTACGCCAAGCGCCATCCGGCACGGTTGCGCCTTAATCCTGCCGGAAACGGCGGGCACCAACGGCAACAATCTTAACAAACCATGGACGTGCCCCATGAGATTTCGCCGCATTGCTGTGACCATAACACTCGTAGCCAGCCTGTCTGCCTGTACCACTGGGGGGCTCAACACGCAGTCTTATCCTGGTCGCACACAACTGCAATTCATGAGTGCGGATCAGGTCACCCTGATGAGCTATGCCTGCATTCCTGGTGATGGGGAGCGGCAGACGCAGAGACGCGGTGCACAGGCGCATGCCTATGTTGATGGTGCGTTGCGCTCTGCGCGGGCGCGGTTTGGTGGGCAGTCTGGCTTCGGCGCACTGGGTGCGGCGGCCGATCTCAACGCCGAAATCGCGCGCATCTCGCAAAACGTGGAACGGGAGTACCGCTGCGCGTTTCTGGGAGAGCGGAACTCCAACTCGCCTTTCGGCTAGCTGATACCTCCCGCGATCAAGCGATCCACCTTTGCCTTGAACTCCAACGTGGCCGTGCGACATAAATCACGCATCTCAGGCTGTGCGACGGCGTGTTTGATCTCACCCAGCCAGTTCTCTGGCGTCGCATAGTGCGGTGGCAGCCGATACCCGCCAAACTTGTTGGAAAACGGCACGCAAAGCACCCGGCGCCCCATCAACAGCCCCCAATAGACCCCGTGATAGGAGTTTGAAACGACCGTCGCGCCACTGGCGATGAAGGTCAGCGCCTCCCGCAATGTGGCCGCATGGTTGTCCGCCACCGGCATGCCCTCAGGTGCCATCATCCCCATTTTGGCGGTTTTTCCTGCATGTGCGTAGAAGACGACCTCGTGTTGCGGCGCGGGAGGCGCGTCAAAATACGGGGCCATGCAGCTGGCGCAAGGTGCGTAGGAATAGCGGTTGTCGCCATAGTCGCGCGAGCCGATCAGCGTCATCCGCCGCCGCGCCTTCCAATAGCTAAGCGACAGTGGGAAGGATTGCACCGTCCCGACCCCCCAGGCGACGTTCGTCAGCCCCGCCCCGTAGCGCACGCCAGCGTAGCTCGCCAGCCCGCGAAAGATCTTGCCGCCGCCGTAGATACCGATGTCGTAGGCGGGTGTGTCATCGGCCCTGACATCAGAAACACTCGCATCCCCCCAGTCGAAGTAATCGAAGGGAGAACACGCCTGATCCCCGATGTTGGGCGTGTCGCGCAGATGTTGGAAATGAACGCGCGTCATGTGGCTGGTCTCTTCGTGCCAAATCGCCCGCGCAGGTCAGCTGTGCTGGTGATCTCATGGCGGGCGAGAAAATCTGGTGCGCTGGTGTCTTCAATCGGGGCTGCTTCGATTAACGTCGCCTTCTCGGCGACCGCCGCCGACCGCTGCGCCTGCGCCGTGCCAGAGACCGCAGGCCCTGCCTTCTTGGCCTCCATCTCGGCCACCGACATCAGATAGTAGTGGTTCAGCTGGATCACGTCATGCGTGGCAAATCCGGGGCCGCGGGCGCTGTTGCTGGCGGTTTCTCCGCGGGTGTTAGAGCTGCGGTTGCCTGCATCGCGCGTTTCGAACTTATGTGTGCTCACCTGTGTCACCGCGCAGGGATCGACGATGCATTTGTAGTTCAAAAGTGGCCCTTTGCTCTCTGCCGCGCGCTGGGTGTAGGCGAAGGGCAGTGCATCGTCCGGCGGCGACTGGTGTCCGCTATGTCCGAACATCGTCCAGGGCAGCGAAATATTGGGATGCGGCAAGGTAGAGAGCGCGCTGGGCAGGTCATCATGATCGCGTGGCACGAGGTATTCGTCGGCGTCGATGAACCCCATCCGCTGGAACTCACCGCCAAACGTGCAGATCGCATGGGCGTATGCAAGGATCTGGCGGGGCAGGATCATCCCGGTTTTGGCTTCTGCCGTATCCATCTGCCAGGGGATGACGGTGACATCGCAGCCGGTGAAGCAGCTTGCAATCGCCGCAGTCTCATCCGTCGAGCCATTGTCGTAGAGGAACACGTGGCTGACGCCCGCTAGAGCATGAAAGGCGAGCCAGTCACCGATCCGCGCAGCTTCGTTCCGAACGATGATGACGAGGGCCAGAGGCGCGCGGTCCGGTGCCGGTGCGGGCGGTTTGATCCGGATCCGGCTGGCCCGGCTGGGGGCGGCGCGGCGAAAGGGCCAGATCATGCGGGCACCTCTGCGAGTTCCCATTTTGCGATGTCACCGTCAGCACCGATGCGCGCGGCAACCTTTGCGGCGCTCGTCGCAGGTGCATCGCCGGTTTCACGGTCGCTGAGCGGGTAGTAGACCTGATCAAGAAAGCTCATGACGGCGTTGCGGGTGTCCGGGTCGTAGTCCCATGCGTTTGCCTGTGCCATCGCGTCGTTGAGCGCCGCTTGATCTGGCGCCCGCGCGGCCATCCCGGGAATGGCCCAGAAGCACTGACCGCAGGCGGTGACGGGTTTGTCGAAGAACATCGCCTCCAACCCTACGGACGAATTCACCGTCACGACACCGCGGCTCGCCGCCACCTGAGCGAAAGTGTCGGTTGCGTTGTCAAGGTAAATGGGCGCGTTTGTGTCCTTCAACAGCCCGGCGACAAATGCGGGCGTGCTTGGGTGTTCCTTGAGCCGCAGATGCCAACCGTCAGGCAAATATTTTGCCGCTTCCGCGAGGGCTTTCACGAAGCTCTCGACGGTGCGAAACACCCCGCCAAAAACGCGCAACTGGCTGTCACCAGGGACCTGCAAGGGCGCGAAGATGAAGGGTTCCGTCAGCGGGGGCGGGCCCGCGGCAGGTGCGGGTGGTTGATCAGGCGTGCGCTGTTTGATAAGTGCTCCAAGCGCCCTCCAAGCGGCCGGATCGCAGCCGCTCTTAGCGAGCCATACAAGATAGGGATCAGGCGTGCGGGGCAGGACGTTGACGAAATTGACTCCCTCCGGGTCCACAGTGATCCGCCCCGGAAACGGCCCTAATTCAAAGTACAGTGTCCGCGCGCCCGCGTCCTTTGCCGCTTGCATGAAAACCCTGCGTGAGCCGTTCAATCCGTTCCACGCCACTGCCACTTGAGCTTTGTCTTTCTCGAACAGAGCCCGTGTCCCGTTGTACTGCATCCCTAGCAGACGCAGCCAAAGCGCGCGTTGCAGTCCGGGGGAAGGGATGTTGCGGGCGGCCAGCATCGCCTCTTCGGCCCGAGCAGCGGTTTCCGGAAAGCTGCGGGATGACAGGGGTGGCAGCCGATACCTGTTGATCTCTCCGATCTGCCCGAGCACTCCCGCGATCCGCCGCCGCTTGGCTTTGCGCGGATCGAGGCAGACGAACCGGAAAGGTTCAGCCATCAAGATCAGCCCACTTCAATTGGGTATTGCGCGTGACTGCGCGTATCAGCGTCTTACCGACCACCTTGTCGAAGTCATAGCCCGCGATCTCCCCCGAACCAGGACGGCGCGCCCAGATATCAGCCTCGGTGATCACATGGCCCGCGGAAAGATCACGATCCGCCACGACAGAAGCGCGGGCAAAGCGATAGACGTCCTCCTCAGCGCTTGTCCGTTCCTTGGGGTTATGCAGCGCAACATGGATCTCGCGGGACCGGTCGATCAGGTGACGCAGCTCTGACGGGTCCATGGAATTGATGATATCCGGCCCCTTGCGATAGCGCGTGTCGGTGTAATGACGCTCCAGAATACAGGCGCCGAGGGCGACGGAGGCGAGTGCCATTTCCGGTCCGATGGAGTGGTCGGAGAAGCCGACGACGGCATTGGGGAATGCATTTTGAAGATCTGTCACCCCCTGCAACGAGACGATTTCCGGCGGCGAGGGGTAGAGGTTCGTGCACTCCAGCAGCGCGTAGTCGATCCCTGCCTCGTCAAGGATCGCGACAGAGGCGCGGATCGTCTCGATACTTTGCATCCCCGTCGACATGATCACCGGTTTGCCCAACCGCGCGATGTGGCGGATTAGCGGCAGGTTGTCTGCCTCGCCCGATCCGATCTTGAAGGCGGGCACGTCGAGGTCGTTCAGGAAATCTGCTGCGGCGCGCGAAAAGGGCGTCGAAATCCAGATGATGCCCAGGCTTTCAGTGTAGCGCTTTAGCTCCGCTTCTTCCTCCTGGCTTAACGCACATGCAGCCATCACATCCCAGATGGAGACGTCGGCGTTGGGCGGGAAGATCTGCTTTGCTTCCTCTGTCATCTCGTCTTCGATGATGTGGGTCTGATGCTTGATCATCTCGCAGCCGGCACCGGCAGCAAGGCGCACCATTTCCTTGGCCACGTCCAGATCGCCACCGTGGTTGATCCCGATCTCTGCGATGACAAGCGGCGGGTGGTCGGGCCCGATCTGGCGGCCTGCGATTTGCATGGGGGCATCCTTACGCTGGTGTTGCGTCGTGTTTAGGCGGTTTGCGTGATGACAGCAATCGCCCGGCAGGCATTGCCAAGCGCGGCCCTTTGCGCCACATCAGCCGGATCAGCAATACAGGCCGGATGATGATCCGCAGAGTACTGAAATCACTGGAAGAGCGTGAAAAGGCGCTGCGCAAGTCGTTCGGCCACGACATCACCGATCCGGTTGAACGGCGGAAAAGCTACTGGCATGTCCGCTGGCTCGACCACGGGATATTTCGGACGTTCTGGCATAACTTTGAAGAAATCGCGCCGGGCGTCTACCGCTCCAACCAGCCGGATCACAAGCGGTTCGCGGCCTATGCCAAGCTGGGGATCAAGGGGGTGCTGAACCTGCGGGGCGAGGCAAAGCAGCCGCACTACCTGTTTGAAGTAGAGAGTACGGAAAAGCTGGGGCTGGAGCTGATCACCGTTGGCCTGTCTGCGCGCAAGGCCCCAAAGGCAAAGCCCTTGCTGCAACTGATTTCAGCCTTCGACACGATCCAGCGTCCTTTTCTGATCCACTGTAAATCGGGGGCCGACCGGACAGGTCTCGCCGCGGCCCTTTATCTGATGATCCATGAAGGCAAGACAGTTGACGCGGTGCGCAATCAATTGAGCTTTCGGTACTTGCACATCCGCCGATCATCGACCGGCGTGCTTGATCATTTTCTGGATATGTATGCAGCGCGAAACGCCCAAGACCCGATCGGGATCGTGGACTGGATCACCACGGAATACGATCCGCAGGTGCTGACCGAGAGCTTTGCGGCCAAACAGGCTGCGCTCAAACCCTGGCAAGGGTGGCGGTAGGCTGGAAGTCGTTCTAGCGATCAGTCTTCGAGAAAACTGATGCTCAGGCCGGATCGCGTAGCCCTTCGGCAATCTGGCGCCCCATCAGATACTCGATGACGTCCCAGTCAAAGGGGCTGTCGACGTCAAGCCCGCGTTCATTCGGGACGATCAAGGGGATCACGTGGCCCTCGAACAGGCGCGTTGCCGTGCGCAGGTAATCCGGTTTGACCACGTAGACGAGCCCGACATGATCATAAACCATTGGGGCTTGCTGGCGGGCGACCACGCCGTGCGGCAGGGGTTTGGAAACATGGAGCGCCCCTTCGGCATCCGTCTCCAGCATGTTGAAATAAGGGTTCTTGCGGCTTTCGCAGCACGACATCACCATGTCGGGTTGTTCGGCGTCATAAAGGTCGAGCCCTGCATCAATGTCTTCGGGCAGGCGCAGAGGTGAGGTGCAGTCCAGGTCCAGAAAGGCTGTCGCCGGGCCCGTCTGCTTTTCCACCTCGGCCAGCGCATGCTGCCAGACATCCCATTTTGCCGCTGTATCCGAGGCAAGGTGAGCAGGGCGCAGCCCGATGTCCAGACCGCCGCGCTTCAGCCCATGCTCATAAATCTCGGGCGAGTCTGTGGAGACCACGACATGATCAACGCGCCGGTTTGCAAAGAGCTGATCCAGCGACCAGTCAATCAGCGGCTTGCCATGCAGCATCTTGAAGTTCTTGCCCGGCACGCCCTTGCTGCCCGCCCGTGCACCAATGTGGCCGATGATCATGCCAAAGCCTCCCGCTAGATGGACCGACACATGCCCAAGAGTGGTGCGTCGGTCAACGTTCGCGAGACGTCAGATCTTGTAGTTGTTCAGCTTGGCCCAATCCTGAATTGATTGTTCGTCCAATTGGGGTATCACAACGCGCCCGCGATCCAGAAGATCGCTGACCCTGTCCTTCACAGCCGGATCAGACTTCTTGCCAGCTTGAAAGTTTTTGTCCAGTGCGATCAGGACAATGGCAAGGTTGAATTCGTAGTAGCCCGTACCGCTGGTCTGCACGTCTTCGCCGCGCAGGCGGAGTGCGGTTTCAAGGGCCGTCTTTGCCGCCTGCCAGTCTGGCGTGGGGGATTTGACGATTGCATAGCCCAACTGGCCGTAGTGGCGGTGCTTTTCGCCACCCGGTGCCGCGATAAGGCCTTGGAAGATTGGGATGGTCTTTGCTACCAGATCGGTCTGGCCTTTCTGCCAGGCCTCGCGTCGTGTTTCGCGGGTGCGTTCAAAGATGATGTTGCGCGCGACAGCAGATGCCGCAGCGACCGTCTCCTCGATGTTGGCAAACTTCTGGTTGGTGGGGTCAGACTTCTGATCAAGAAACTCATCAGCCAGTTGCAACGCCTCGTCATCTGCGGTTGCGATGCTTTCTTTCTCTGCGTCGATGAGTGTCTTCAACTCGTTTTCAAGAAGCACGCTCTGCCGTTTAAACAGCGCCTCCACATAAATGCGCGTCCAGAGGTAGACGAACAGCAGCGAGGCCATGAAGAAATAGATGATGATCGCCATTGCGGCTGCACTGGAATTGTCGTGGTCGAGGATCAGTGGGCCATAGGCGGCGCCGATTTTCTTTAGCGTGTCGACCACGGCTTCATACTGCACCAGCGTCAAACCGACGATGATCTTGGTCAGCCAGTCGGAGATTTGCTCAAGGTTCGTATTCTCGGAATAATTGCGGCGCACCTCGCCGGTTGCGCTATCTGGGATCGCTTCGCCCTGCTGTGAGCGTGGAATGCCAAAGAGAAACCCAAGGAACGCCCCCGCAGCCCCAGATGCCGCCGCAAGAAAGAGCGCGGCAACCGTCCCTTGCGCCTGCTTATCCCCCGGGCCCCAGAGGCCCATGAACAACAGGGCAACCACTCCCAGTGTAAATGCCAGAGTGAAAGTAAACCGCCAGCGAACGTCTGGCTTCAAATTATTGTAGCGGGCCAAATATCCGAACATAATCAATCCGTTCAAAGTGTCTTGGCGCAAATGGGCGCCTTTCAAATATACGAATAGCTTAGCAGCGGGGCAGGTGCGGCTGTCAAGTCAGGCTAAGTATCGCGCCGCCGCCACTGGAAAGGGCGCATGTTTTCAGCGCTATCACTGACTATCTGAGCGATCTTGGCGGCACGGGTCTCGGCCCGTTTTGCGTTCAGCACGATTTCCAGTGCACCGCGTTTGACCGATCGCGGAAACGCCTGCCAATTCTCTTCCGCACCATGAGCGGCATCAAATGCCGCTTGCAGGTCCGCCGGGATCACAAGGTTTTCGACATCATCAAGCGCCGTCCAACTGCCATCTGCCATTGCCGCATCAATCACCGCCTGTCCGGCGGGTGTCATCAAACCATCCGCTGTCAGCCGTGCGACTTTGTCCTTGTTCACCCGGCTCCAGTTTGACCCCGGTTTGCGCGGGCTGATGTAGAGCATCGTGCGTTGCGCGTCCTTGGCGCGCGGCAGGCTGTCCACCCAGCCAAAGCAAAGGCAGGCGTCCACAATCGCGGCACTGGGCAGATGCAGGTCACCTTCCGCTCTCTTGTACGTCACCGCCCAGATCCCGTCGGAGCTTGCGTGATTTTCCGCCAGCCAGTCACGTAGCGCCCCTGCCGTTTCAAACACCACCGCGGGTTTGTCAGACAGGGGGCGCTTTGCCATAGCCTAGTCGCGGGTGCCAGCAAAGCGGGCCGCCCACTCCTCCCGCTCTTCGTCAGCGATCTTGCGGAACAAGTTCTCAGGCACCGTGAAGGCGTGGCCAGCGGGCAATGCGCCGACAGCTTCTGCCACATCGCCGGGCCAGGCGTCATCATCCGTCTGCATTGCATCCAGCATCACCTTGGCCGCGTCCGGGATGAAGGGGGCCGAAAGGATCGCGTAGATGCGGATCAGGTTCAGCGCCAATCGCACCTGCATCGCCGCCGTGGCAGGGTCGGTCTTGAAGGTCGCCCAGGGCGCGCCCGCTTGCAGGTATTCATTGCCCAAGACCCAGATCGCCCGCAACTCAGCGGCGGATTTGCGCACCTCTATGGCGTCCATATGCGCCTCATAGGCGCGGATGCGCGTAGTCAGGTCGGCGATTAGCTGCTCCTCGGCCGGCCCGTAAGTTCCGCCGTCCGGCACAGCCTCGGAAAACTTCGACCGGCAGAATTTTGTGATCCGGCTGACGAAATTGCCCAGCACATCGGCAAGGTCCTTGTTCACGTCGGTCTGGAAGTTCTCCCAGGTGAATTCAGCGTCAGAGGACTCAGGCGCATGGGACAGAAGCCACCAGCGCCAGTAATCAGACGGCAGGATCTCCAAAGCCTGATCCATGAACACGCCGCGCCCGCGCGACGTGCTGAACTGGCCACCATCGTAATTCAGGTAGTTGAACGACTTGATGTAATCGACCAGCTTCCAGGGCTCCTGTGACCCGAGGATCGTTGCCGGGAAGGACAGCGTGTGGAAGGGGACGTTATCCTTGCCCATGAACTGGGTGTAGGTCACGTCGCCCGCACCCTTGTCCGTGCGCCACCAGCGCGCCCAGTCGGTGCCTTTGCCCGCATCCTCCCACTCTTGCGCGCAGGCGATGTATTCGATGGGGGCATCGAACCAGACATAAAAGACCTTGCCTTCCATGCCGGACCAGTCTTCGTCACCCTTCTTGACTGGGATGCCCCAGTCGAGGTCGCGGGTGATCCCACGGTCCTGCAAGCCGTCCCCATCGTTCAGCCACTT
>JBCBOD010000110.1:0-13963 GCA_039821425.1 Pseudomonadota bacterium | reverse complement strand
GCGATCCTGAAACGCACCCCGGGGTGCCACACTCGTCACTTCCCCAATACCCGGGGCATGATTTGATATGACATGCGCGGCATTCCGTTTAAATGGGAAGGAACGGGCGAAATTCCCCTGTCGGGTCAGTCGCCAAAGCGCAAAGATGACCGGAATGACAGTAGAAGACACTTACCTGAAAAGACACACCGAGGCTCTGGTCAAGGACGTGGGCATTGTCGCCGCGTCGGAGGTGACCGGCAAATCCAAAGCCACCCTTGGCCGCTATTATTCCGACAGTGCCGAACACGCGGACCGTTTCATGCCGATTGATACGGTTGCACGGCTGGAAGCTGTCGCTGGGTTCCCCCATGTCACCGGGGCGCTAGCCGACTTGCGCGGCGTGGTCCTCTCACACGATCCGGCGCGCAAGAACAGCGAGGGAGAGATCAACAGCGATGTCATCAAGCTGAGCCAGCGTTTTGCCTTGCTGATGGCCGAGTACAATCAGGCGATTGCCGATGGCGTGATTACCGTGAATGAGGCCAAGCGCATGCTGCGTGAAACAACGGCGCTGCAGAAAGTGCTGATCGACATGAAGCTGCGGCTGGAGGAGAACTCGGCATGAGCATCGATACTACTGACATGCCGAACATCGTTCCGGGTGCCTTGCAGCCCCTGGATATCGCGGCGCTCGCTGGTCCGGATGCACCGCAGCATCCGCCGCGCATTCTGCTGCTTTATGGGTCGTTGCGCGAAACCAGCTATTCGCGGCTAGCGGCGGAAGAGGGTGCGCGCGTGCTGCGCGCGCTGGGCTGCGAGACGCGGTTCTTCAACCCCTCTGGCCTGCCATTGCCGGATGATGCTGATGCTGATCACCCGAAGGTGGCCGAACTGCGTGATCTGGTCCTGTGGTCCGAAGGCATGGTGTGGTCCAGCCCCGAACGCCACGGCGCGATGACGGGGATCATGAAGACCCAAATCGACTGGATCCCGCTTTCACCCATCGGCGGTATGCGCCCGACCCAAGGCAAGACCTTGGCGGTGATGCAGGTGTCCGGTGGCTCACAGTCGTTCAACACCGTCAATCAATTGCGCATCCTCGGGCGCTGGATGCGGCTGATCACCATCCCGAACCAATCCTCTGTCCCGATGGCGTGGAAAGAGTTTGAGGGGGGGCGGATGAAACCATCCTCCCTCTACAACCGGATCGTCGACGTGATGGAAGAGCTGGCGCGCTTCACCGTGATGACCCGCCACCGCAACGCCATGCTGACCGACCGCTATTCAGAACGGGTGGAAAGCCTGGAAGACGTGCACAAGCGGGTCAGCGGCTAGACGAGCGGAACGAACGGCACGCCGCAGGCGGTGAGTGCGGCGAATGTGATGATTAGCATCGCGATTTTCATGCCTTGCCCCGATAAATCTCAACCAGTTTGCCCAGCATCGCCAGCGCATCATCCCGGTCACGCTGAAACGAATTGCGGCCGATGATCGAGCCGTTCCCACCGCCGTCGCGGATCGCGCGGGCGTCGTCATAGACCGCATCAGCGCCTTTGGCCGCACCGCCTGAGAAGACCATCAAGCGGCGGCCATCAAACGCGCTCTGCACGCAGTGGCGGACGCGGGCGGCCTGGCTGGCAATGTCGATCTTTTCATCCTGATAGACCTTCTGCGCGGCTCCAAGGCTCAGGTGATCCGTGCTAAGCTTGATCTTGATGATATGCGCGCCCAGCAGCGCGGCGATCTGTGCGGCATAGGCCCCGATGTCGATCGCGGTCTCGCCATCCTTGTCCAGCGCCTCACCCCGTGGGTAGGACCAGATTACGGTTGCGATGCCCTTCGCCGCGGCCTCGCGCCGCATTTCCGAGATTTCCTCGAACATGTTCAGCGCGGCGGATGACCCCGGATAAACGGTAAAGCCGATGGCAGCACACCCAAGTCGCAAGGCATCATCAACGGAGGCGGTGATGGCCTGTGACTTTGGCGCGCTCTCCGGGATCAAAGAGTTGGCCGAGTTCACTTTCAGAATCGTCGGGATCTGGCCTGCGAAAGTATCAGCACCCGCCTCGATCATGCCCAAGGGGGCAGCATAAGCATTCAGCCCCGCATCAATCGCCAGTTGGTAGTGATAGTGCGGGTCGTAGGCTGGCGGGTTCGGTGCGAATGATCGGGCGGGCCCATGCTCAAACCCCTGATCGACAGGCAGGATAATCATCTTGCCGGTGCCGCCCAGCTTGCCGGTCATCATGATCCGGGCAAGGTTTGCCTTCACCCCGGGCGTTTCGCCTTCGTAGTTGGCGAGAATTTTCTGAACGGTGCGGGTGGTTTTCATCGCAGGCCTCTTTTGCGGAACATGGTCTTTGCAGGTGCCATATGGGCCGAAAGCGCGTGCTGCAAATATGTTAGCGCAACCGAAGGCGATGTTATCGCCAACACGCGCTTCTCATCTTCAAAATACCTTGGGGGAGGCTGGGAACGGGACGCGGGCAGCGCCCCCAGCAACCTCAGCCCAATGCGGCGACGCCTGGAAGTTCCTTGCCTTCCATCCATTCGAGGAACGCGCCGCCGGCGGTCGAGATATAGGTGAAATCATCCGCCGCACCGGATTTGTTCAGCGCCGCGACCGTATCACCACCACCCGCAACGGAAATCAACTTGCCTGCCTTGGACAGGTCAGCAGCGACATCCGCCGCGGCATTTGTGGCGGTATCAAAGGGCTCAATCTCAAACGCACCCAGCGGTCCGTTCCAGACAAGGGTTTTCGCCTGTTCAAAGGCCTGCACGATATGGGCAACACTGTCGGGGCCCGCGTCGAGGATCATCGCATCGGCGGGGCAGTTTTCGGCGGGAACAATTTCACTTGTGGCGCCAGCCTTGAATTCACGGGCCACGACAACGTCGCGTGGCAGCAGGATCGCGCAGCCAGCTTCCGCTGCCTTCTCTGCAATCTCTTTCGCTGTGTCTGTCATCTCATGCTCGCAAAGTGACTTACCCACGTCGATGCCTTGCGCGGCAAGGAATGTATTCGCCATGCCACCACCAATCACCAGCGTGTCGACCTTGGTGACGAGATTGGCGAGCAGATCGAGTTTCGTAGAAACCTTCGCGCCCCCAACCACAGCCACGACAGGGCGTTCGGGTATGCCAAGCGCCTTTTCCAGCGCGCCCAGTTCTTCGGCCATCAAACGCCCCGCACAGGACGGCAGCAGACGGGCAATCGCCTCTGTGCTCGCATGGGCGCGGTGTGCGGCAGAGAAGGCGTCGTTGACGTAGATGTCCGCAAGGCTCGCCAGACGTTCGGCAAACGCCGGATCGTTCTTTTCCTCACCGGGGTTGAAGCGCAGGTTTTCCAGCAGCAGCACCTCACCGTCGTCCATTCCCGCAACGGTCTCCGCGTAGTTCCCCTTCACGAAGCTCACCGGCAGGCCCAGCACCTCAGCCACCGTGGGCGCGATGTGTTCCAGCGACATCTCGGGCACGACCTGGCCCTTGGGACGGCCGAAGTGGGCCATCAGGATCACCTTGCCGCCCATGTCCTGAATGTCGTCCACCGTTTGGATGATGCGTTCGATCCTTGTGGCATCCGTCACCTCGCCATTCTCCACCGGCACGTTGATATCCACACGCACCAGCGCGCGCTTGCCCGCGAAATCCATGTCGTCGAGTGTCTTCCAAGCCATCTCATCTTCCCCCATCTGCGGATTTGCCGCTTTGTTGCGGCAATGGGCTGCGCGCGTCAACCGGGCAGCCTTGGCTTTCCCAGCGATGGGTCATATGTGAGGATGGAACAGACATGACAGGAGCATCCCATGGCCGAGATCACAGACCCGGAAAACACAATCATCATGACGCTGAAAGACGGTGACGTGATCATCCAACTGATGCCCGACGTGGCGCCGGCGCACAGCGAGCGGATGAAGGAACTTGCCCGCGCAGGCAAATACGACAACGTGTGCTTTCACCGTGTGATTGACGGGTTCATGGCGCAAACCGGTGACGTGGCCCATGGAAACATGGAAGACGGTTTCAACCTGCGCAGCGCAGGCACTGGCGGCTCTGACCTGCCGGATCTGCCAGCGGAATTTTCGAAGATCCCACACGCCCGTGGCACGTTGGGTGCGGCCCGTTCGCAGAACCCCAACTCCGCCAACAGCCAGTTCTTCATCAACTTCAAAGACAATGACTTCCTGAACGGCCAATACACCGTTTACGGCCAGGTGATTTCCGGGATGGAACATGTGGATGCAATCATGCGGGGCGAGCCGCCGATGAACCCTGACCGCATGATCAGCGTCAAGGTGGCCGCAGATGTATAAGATCGCCGCGATCATCGCACTTGCTGCGACGCCTGCGCTGGGCGCGGGGCTGGAGATTGATGTTGAGGGTGAGGCCAATGGCACCATCACCATCGACTTGTTCGAGGATGTAGCCCCCCTGCACGTCGAACAGATCACCGCGATTGCCGAGGCTGGCAGCTATGACGGTGTTGTCTTTCACCGTGTGATTGACGGTTTCATGGCGCAGACCGGTGATGTGCAGAACGGGATCATGGGCGGCGATATGTCCCGCGCGGGCACTGGCGGCTCCGAGTTTCCTGATATCCCGGCGGAGTTCTCTGACCTGCCGTTCGAACGTGGTGTCGTCGGCATGGCTCGCGCGCAAAACCCGAATTCGGCTAACAGCCAGTTCTTCATCATGTTTGAACCCGGCTACTTCCTGAATGGTCAGTACACTGTCGTTGGTGAAGTGACCGAGGGTATGGAAGTTGTTGACGCGATCAAGCGGGGCACGGGTGCCAATGGCGCCGTTGTCGGCCAGCCTGACATGATGGCCGCCGTTCGCGTCACTGAATAAACCTGACAGCCCCCTCACATCATTGCGAGGGGGCTATCCATGAACGCTGCCATCGGACACCTTGCGCACGAGAGCCAAGGAGAGACCGATGCGCCTGATCCCGACTATTGCCGCCTTTTGCACTGCCGCCAGCATGTCCTGGGCGAGCCCGGAGTTCTGGGCTTTCGAATGGCCGGACACTGATTTTGAGAACACAAGCGTTGAGCGATGGGTCGAGATCATCTCGGGTGGGCCACCCAAGGACGGCATTCCGGCGATTGATGATCCGACGTTTGGCCCGGTGGCGGAAAAGACGGGGTTGGAGCCGCTGGAGCCCGTCATCACGGTCGAGATCGAAGGCGAAGTGCCCCGCGCATATCCGATCCGCTATCTGACCTGGCATGAGATCGTGAACGACACGATTGGCGATGTGCCTGTGGCGGTCACTTTCTGCCCCTTATGCAATTCCGGGATCACTTTTGATCGACGCGTCGATCAGGGCGTTCTGTCCTTCGGCGTCTCCGGCAAGCTGCGGAACTCCGACATGATTATGTATGACCGCGAAACCGAAAGCTGGTGGCAGCAGGCGATTGGTGAGGCGATTGTGGGTGATCTGAACGGGACAGAGCTGGTAAGCCTGCCAAGCTGGATGGAAAGCTGGGAGGTCTTTACCGCGCGCAACCCCGAAGGCCTCGTGATGGATCAACCGACATTCAACCGGAATTACGGCATGAATCCGTACGTCCGCTACGACAGCTCGCACCGCCCGTTCCTTTATTCCGGAGAGATGCCGCCCCACGACATCCCCGCGCTGGCCCGCGTTGTGCGGGTAGGCGACCGCGCATGGCCGATGACGCGACTGGCAGAAGAGGCAGAGGTGACCGAGGCAGGCGTGACGCTCAGCTGGTTTGCCGGGCAGGCCTCCGCACTTGATTCCGCGCGCATCGGGAACGGGCGCGATGTGGGGAACGTGCGCGTACGTGATGCGGAAGGGAACGACCTGCCCCATGACGTGATGTTCGCCTTTGCCTATCACGCCTTTTGGCCAGAGGGGGAATGGATGCTCGGGAACTGAGCGCCGCGCTTGCGGAGAGGTTGGATGCCTCCGGCGGAAGTATTTTTAGCAAGATGATAAGAGGTTGGCTTGACAGCCCGCACCATCGCGCGTGACCTGCGCGGATGGAAAAGAAGACTCAGATTGACCTCTTTGGCGCGGTGGCGCTGACTGGATTTTCGTTTCTCTTGGCGTTCAATCAGGTGGTGATCAAGGTCACCAACGGTGGCTTGCAGCCGGTGTTCTTTGCCGGGCTGCGGTCCGCGGGGGCGATCTTTTGCATCTGGTTGTTCCTGCGGTGGCGTCGCATTCCCCTGCGGTTTGAGAAAGGCACGCGGGCGGCGGGGTTCGCGATTGGTACTGTTTTTGCCTTTGAGTTTCTTTGTCTCTTTGTTGCGCTCGATCTGACGGCGGTCAGCCGCGCGAGCGTCATCTTTTATTCCATGCCCGTCTGGCTCGCGATCATGGCGCATTTCATCATGCCGGGTGACAAAATTACCCCGGTGAAGGCGGTTGGGCTTGTGCTGGCGATGGGGGGCGTGGCGGTGGCAATCCTGACCCGGGGCGACAACGCGGGCAGTCTCTGGGGCGACCTTGCCGCACTTGGGGCGGCGGTCGGTTGGGCAGTGACAGCGATGATCGCAAAGGCGTCTTCCTTGTCACGCGTGCGGCCCGAAATTCAGCTTCTTTGGCAGGTTGGCGTCTCGGCCCCGATCCTGCTGATCGCCGCGCTGTTCTTCGGGCCTTTGATCCGTGATCTGGCCCCGATCCATATCGCGGGGCTGGCGTTTCAGATCGTGGTGGTGGTCAGCGCGGGGTTCATCTTCTGGCTTTGGCTTTTGTCGCTCTACCCAGCCTCTGGTGTGGCGTCTTTCAGCTTCCTGTCACCCGTCCTCACGGTTCTCTTGGGGTGGCTGATGCTGGGGGAAGAGATCGGGCCGTCGCTGATTGCCGCCCTCATCCTCGTGGCGGCAGGCTTGATGCTGATCAACCGCCCTGTCAGGTTCCGCAGAACGTCCGCGTGACAGCCTCATCCTTCGTGGGCGCGCGGGCGTATTTGGCGGTATCATCGGTGAGGTCGGTGTACGGGTTGGTCACAGCCGCCAGCAGCGCGTGAAACGGCGCATAGTCGCCCATGCGCCCGGCGGTGATCACCTCTTCCACGCGATGATTGCGCGGGATGATCTGCGGGTTCGCGTGGGCCATGATCTGCGCCGCATCTTGCGACTTCCGCGCATCCCAGCGGGCAGCCCAGGCATCAAAGGCGTCGCGGTCAATGAATTGGTCGCGCGCGTTTTCCTGCCCAAGGGCGGCGAAGGTGTTGGTGAAATCGGCGCCATCCTGGGCCATTAGGCCGAGAAGGTCTTCGATAAGCGCACGATCCTCTGGTCGTGGATCAGCGATCCCCAGCTTTGCGCCGAAGACCTCCAGCCATGCTGCTTCATAGATATCCGGGAAGCGGTGTACGGCAGCGGTGAAATCCTCAATCGCATGCTCCCGGTCAGGCATAAGCGGAATCAGCGATGTGGCGAATTGTGCCATATTCCATGCACCGATCCCGGGCTGGTTCACATAGGCGTAGCGTCCGAATTGGTCAATCGCGCTAAACACCGTTTCGGGGTGGTACGCGTCCATGAAGGCGCAGGGGCCATAGTCGATCGTCTCACCCGCAATCGAGACGTTGTCGGTGTTCATGACGCCATGGATGAAGCCGAGGCCCATCCAGCGGGCAATCAGCTTGGCATAGTGGGCAATGACGGCGTCGAGCAATTCCGCCGGGCCGCTGACGTCCGGGTAATGGCGGGCGATGACGTGGTCGGTGAGGGCTTGCAGCGCATCAACCTCGCCCCGTGCTGCGAGCACCTGAAAGGTGCCGACGCGGATATGGCTTTGCGCGACGCGGGTGATGATGGCGCCGGGCAGGACCTCTTCGCGGTAGACCTCCTCACCCGTGGTCACAGCTGCCAGTGCACGAGTGGTGGGCACGCCGAGCGCGTGCATCGCCTCGCTGACGATGTATTCGCGCATGACAGGACCAAGCCACGCGCGCCCGTCACCGCTGCGCGAATAGGGTGTCCGGCCCGCGCCCTTTAGCTGGATATCGCGGCGGATTCCGTCTGTCCCCACGATCTCACCCAACAATACCGCACGCCCATCGCCAAGCTGTGGGTTCCAGTGGCCGAACTGATGGCCCGCATAAAGTTGGGCAAGGGGGGCGGCGCCTTGTGGAATGACATTGCCTGCAAAGACTTGGGCGGAATCGGGTGCGTCCACGTTGATACCAAGCACCGTTGCGAGGTCCTTGTTGGCCGCAATCAGGGCAGGGGCCACTACCGGTGTTGGTCGTTGCGCCGTGTACATCGATGGCGGCAACTTGACGTATGTATTATCAAACGGGATTTGCATCAGAGCCGCGCGAGCCGTTCGGCGAGCAAAGCGAAAAACCCTTCTGCATCAATCTCACCCATGAACATGGCATTGGGTTCACGGTCCGTTACCCGCCACCAATCAGCAACGGTCATGCCGAGGGTCAGCTCGCTTTGGGTTTCAACCTCCACATTGATGTGGCGGCCGGTAAAAAGGTTTGGTTGGATCAGGTAGGCGATGGTGCAAGGATCATGCAGTGGCGCGCCCTCTGATCCGTATTTCTCCATATCGAAGCGTTCGAAGAAGTCAGTCCATGCGGCGACCATCTCACCCACCCGTGTGCCCATCGCGCGGAAGGCATCGATGCGGGGTTTGGTGGTCAGGGCTTTGTGGGTGACGTCCAGCGACATGACCGTCAGCGGCACGCCGGACTTGAACACGATATCCGCCGCCTCTGGGTCCACGTAGATGTTGAATTCAGCCGCCGGGGTAATGTTGCCCACCTCGAAATAGGCGCCACCCATGAGGACGATTTCCTGTACGCGACCCACGATATCGGGCGCGCGCTCAAATGCCGTGGCGATGTTGGTCAAGGGACCGATCGGGCAAAGGGTGACTGTGCCAGACGGTTCTGCCCGCAGCGTTTCGATAATGAAATCGACGCCGTGCTGATCTTGAAGCGGCATGGTCGGATCATCCATCGGCGTGCCGTCGAGGCCGGTTTTGCCGTGCACATGCTCAGCAGTCACCAGCTTGCGTTTCATCGGTGCGTCGCACCCGGCAAAGACCCTTACATCTGGGCGATCTGCCAGTTCGCAGACGATCCGCGCGTTCTTTTCTGTCAGTGGCAGCGGCACATTCCCTGCAACGGCGGTGACCCCCAAAAGATCGATCTCCTCCGGGCTGCCAAGGGCAAGGAGGATCGCCACCGCATCATCCTGGCCTGGGTCTGTGTCGATGATGATCTTGCGGGGGGCCATTTGGTACGTCCTGTCTTGCTTGCCCCTAACGTGGGCCGAACGGCAGGCGGGGGCAAGGGGTCAGGCGCGACCAGCAGCCTTGAGCCGGGCATAAAGCGTCGCCGCGACAGGGCTGCCAGCCTCGAGCGCGTAGATGTAAGCGTGTGTCAGGAAGAAGCAGGCGGCATCAACCTCGTCCGCCTGATCTGCGGCCTCGGTATAAAGATCAATCAAGGCGCGTCTGTCACCCGCATCATGTGCGGCCAACAGGCGCGCGTTCAGATCAGCCATCCGTCACGGTGGCGATACGCCCGGCAACCCAATCGTGAAAACAGTGGGTTGGACCATCCATCGCCGGGCTGAAACGGCCCCCGTCAAACCCCGGGGCGCTGCGCCCGCGCTGCATGCCCTCGACGACGGAGATGTCCTCTTCAAACACCGTCTTCCACTGTGCGGCGTTCTTTGCCCGCAGTGCATCATCCGTTTCGGGCGATGCATAAAAGAGGTGGATATGCTCATGCGTTTCTGCCGTGCCTTGCGGTTCAAGGACGATGGCGAAGGCATGATCACGCTGCACGCCGAGCAGAACGTTGGGGTAAACGGTGATGTATTCGCCACCCTCCAGCCACTTTGGATCCAGCGCTGGGAAGTCCGCAAAGGTGGTACCGTCGTCACCGGTCAACTGACGATAGACCAGCGTACCCTGGCCAGAGTATTTGTCCCGTTCAGCGATGTTGTAGTGGTCTTCCAGCCGCGAATAGCTGTTCAGGCCCGGATGGACCCACGGCAGGTGATAACTTTCGCAGTAGTTCTCCACTGCCAGTTTCCAGTTGGTCTGCACCTTCAGGGTAAACTTGCTGTCCGCACCGCCATGATACATCGGCTGATCAAAATCGGCCCAACGGGCGATCAGGTCGGCGTGTACGTCTTCGAAAGGTGGAGCATTGCCATCAATATTGACAAAGACGGTGTTGAACCAGACGTGGCTGGGCAACTCGATCAGGCCGAGCGCATCCTTGTCGATAGCCTCATGCGTGTTACGGCCCGGCCCGCCGACGTGGGGGGTGCTCACCAGACGCCCTTCGGTGCTGTAGCACCAGGAATGATAGGGGCAGCGGATCGCGCCCTCGATTTTGCGGGGGGCATCGACAAGGATCATGCCGCGGTGGCGGCAAATATTCTGGAACACCCGGACCTGCCCCTGACGGTCACGCAGAAGGAGGAGGGGGATGCCAAGGAAGGTGATCGGCTTGGCATCACCGGGCTCTGAAACATCCGCAGTCACGGCGAGGCCGGCCCAGGTAGACAAGAGCGTCGCGCGCGCCTCTGCTGCAAAGACGTCGGGATCGGTGTAATGGGCGTTGGGCAGGCCATGCGCCGTCTCAATCGGGCGTCTGACGGTGTCCAGTGCCTGCAGATCGGTGTCCTTTGCCATGGCGTTTCCCCCTTGGTTGTCCGCGATGAGCATAGCAGCTTCGGCGCAGCAGCGGCGGAACAGGCGCGACGGCGACTTTTCTCACAGCGACATCACATGGACGCGATGGGCCAAAGCCTGCCAGCTATCGCAGGAACGGTCGGACAAAGCTTGCCGGTCACGAGGCGGACCCATTTCCACGGCATGCTTTTGCGCATCACCAGCACGATTTTTGGCGCCTGATTGCTGCAATTCTTCCGTTCCGCCACCACCTATGGAATGCTGATCGAAGGACGCCCAATTGTTGCGGCGAAGGCAACAATGCCTTCTTCATGTCCTGATAGGAGAAAGAAATGACACGTACATCAAAGCTGATCGCACCAATTGCCGTTCTGACTGCGCTGGCTGTTCCCGGCTTTGCGCAAGACGCCGCCATCGACATCAACGGCGACGGCATGTACAGCTTCCCCGAAGTGCAGGCGGTGATGCCGGAAATGACCGAAGAGGCGTTCACAGCCCTCGACGTGTCGGGCGACGGCCTGCTTGATGCGGATGAGATCGCTGCGGCTGTGGAAGCGGGCGAACTCCCCGCCTAAGCTAGAACGACAATTCCGGGCGCGGGCGATCAGTCGCTCGCGCTCATCCCCCTTGCAAGGGCCGCGACGCCCGTCCGCGCGATTTCCTGCAGGCCCAGGGGCTGCATGAGTTCTGCAAAAGCGTCGATTTTTTCTGATGTGCCCGTCATCTCAAATACAAATGAATTCAATGTGCTATCGACCACACTTGCCCTGAAGATATCGGCAAGGCGGATAGCCTCAATGCGGTCATTGCCGGTGCCGGCGACCTTGAAGAGCGCAAGCTCGCGTTCCACAGATGGTCCTTCGACCGTCAGGTCATTGACCTTATGCACATCCACGATCCGGCCCAGCTGCGCCTTGATCTGGATGATGATCTGCGGCGTGCCGGTCGTGACGATCGTGATGCGGCTGCGATGGCCCAGATGGTCCACCTCGGCCACAGTCAAGCTATCGATGTTATAGCCACGGCCCGAGAAGAGGCCAATGACACGGGCCAGGACCCCCGGTTCGTTTTCGACCAGCACCGCCAGTGTATGCTTTTCCACCTTATCCGAGAAGGTAGGCCGTAGGTCATAGGCAGAATGGCTGGTAGAGCCTTTTTTGATTTTGAGGGGTGACATTGCTCTTCTATCTCTCCCGAACGGAAACGATGATCTGGCACTCAAGCAGACCTGCGGCTTGCAAGGCCCCAATCTGATCGGGGTCGAGCCAGTCGTTAATGCGCTGATTTAGGTCTTGGCGACAGTCTCGCAGCGCATCGCGCTCTGCCGCCCGCACACCGTTGCCACGGATCGTCGCATAGTAGCCCCAGTACGGGCTTGCCGCGATAGCTGAACCATTGGATGACCCACGGCGGGCGCGGATCCACTGCATGATGCCCGGGGCTTGTGACATCGCAAGCTTGTCGAACGACGTGCGGCCAGCCGGAGCATCAGGAACCATAACGGCATAAAGTGAACAGCGGCTTCCGCCACTTTCGCAGTCGTGTTGTGCAAGAACCCTCGCCGCGTCGAGCGTGTTGACATCGCGATGCCATGCCGAACCGCCATTCGATGATACGTAGAACGCTCCAAAGTAAGAGGGTTCGTTCGAAAACCTGTCGAACTGTTGCCGCTGCTCTGAATTCAGCGAGGTGCTTGCCATCACTTCGACGCGTGCTTGCTGCGCAGCGAAGCTCTGCGCGGAAAGCGGCGCCGCAGCCAGTAACACTGCAGATGAAACGGCGGCCTTAAGTAGACTAAACAAGAACTGATCCTTTGCTATCGATCGCATTCGCCGTGTCCGCATTCTCTCCCAGCAGCATTTCGTTATGCGGCTTGCCCGATGGAATCATCGGGAAGCAGTTTTCGTGCTTTTCCACCAGACAGTCGAACAGGACCGGGCCGTCGTGGTTCAGCATCTCCATGATCGCGTCGTCCAGATCATCAGGGTTGTCGCAGAGGATGCCCTTGGCGCCAAACGCCTCGGCCAGTTTCACGAAATCGGGCAGGCTCTCGGACCAGCTCGATGAATACCGCTCCCCATGCAGCAACTCTTGCCACTGACGGACCATGCCGAGCCGTTCGTTGTTCAGGATGAACTGTTTGACCGGCAAGTTGTACTGCATCGCCGTGCCCAACTCCTGCATGTTCATCAGCCATGAGGCTTCGCCGGCCACATTGATGACCAGCGCGTCGGGGTTGCCCATCTGGACACCGATGGAGGCAGGAAAGCCATAGCCCATGGTGCCAAGACCGCCGGATGTCATCCAGCGGTTCGGGTCCTCGAACCCAAGATACTGTGCCGCCCACATCTGATGCTGGCCGACCTCGGTACAGATGTAGCGGTCGTGCTTCTTGGTCAGCTCTTCAAGCCGGGCGAGGGCGTATTGCGGCTTGATGACCTTGCCTTCCTGTTTGAAGGCGAGGCAATCGACCTTTTTCCAGTCATTGATCTGGTGCCACCATTTCTGCACCGCGTCCTTGTTCGTTTTGCGCCCGCGCGCCTTCCAGACGTTCAGAAGGTCCTCCAGCACATGGGCCACATCACCCAGGATCGGGATGTCGACCTTGATCACCTTGTTGATGGAGGATGCGTCGATGTCGATATGCGCTTTCTTGGATCCGGGGCTGAACGCATCCAGTCGCCCGGTGATCCGGTCGTCAAAGCGCGCGCCGATGTTGATCATCAGGTCGCAGTCATGCATGGCCATGTTGGCTTCATAGAGGCCGTGCATGCCCAGCATCCCAATCCAGTTTTCGCCAGACGCGGGGTAGCAGCCCAGACCCATCAGAGTGGATGTGATTGGGAAACCGGTCGCCGCAACCAGTTCGCGCAGCAGTTGGGAGGCTGCGGGGCCGGAATTGATGACACCGCCACCTGTGTAGAAGATCGGGCGCTTGGCCGTTTCCATCGCCGCAGCCAGTTCGGTGATCATCTCCATGTCACCCTTGACTTGCGGGTTGTAATGCGTCTCCACTTGCCGCGCTTCGGTGTATGTCCCGGTGGCGAACTGCACATCCTTGGGGATGTCGATAACAACCGGACCGGGGCGGCCGGATGTGGCGATATGGAACGCCTCATGCAGGACGGAGGCCAGCTTGTCCGTCTCTTTCACCAGATAGTTATGCTTGGTGCAGGGGCGGGTGATGCCGACAGTGTCGCATTCCTGAAACGCGTCAGAGCCGATCATGAAGGTGGGGACCTGCCCGGTCAGCACGATGATCGGGATCGAATCCATCAGCGCGTCGGTCAGGCCGGTGACCGCATTCGTTGCACCGGGGCCGGATGTCACCAG
>JBCBOD010000065.1:0-21096 GCA_039821425.1 Pseudomonadota bacterium | reverse complement strand
GTGTTGGCGGCGACGCGGTTTTCGCTTTCTTCCTGCGCATATGCGGGTGTCATCGCCCATACGGCGGCAGCGCACCCAAGTCCCAAGATTTGCTTCAATGTCATCTCTACAGCCTCCAACGCTGTCTTGCCTCTGGACCACCGGCGCCCGGCACATCTTTGGTGCACCTTTTGCGCTGGCAGGACGGTGTTCAACTCGATAGCGTGACGCATAGCAAAAAATCGCCAAGCGGGGGAAGCCCCGAAACGCCGCTTTCGGCAATGGTCTATGGCGCGGCAAAGGGGCAAGAAAATGGCAAAACCCGTTGATCTGGTAGAGATTTGGCGTGGGGATCATCTGGAATCACTGCATCAGGGTCACGCGGTTGTGTGTGATGCGCAGGGCGAGGTGGTAGAGGCATGGGGCGATCCAAGCGCGCTGATCTACCCGCGGTCCTCGTGCAAGATGGTGCAGGCGCTCCCCCTGCTGGAATCGGGTGCTGGTGCGCATCTGACCGACACGCAACTGGCGCTCGCCTGCGCCTCGCATAACGGGGCCGCAATTCATACAGAAATGGTGCGGGCGTGGCTTGATGATCTGGGGCTGTCGGATGATGCATTTCGCTGTGGTCCCCAGCCGCCCGGTGACAAACCGGCACGCGAGGCGCTGATCCGCGCGGGTGACACCCCCTGCCAGTACCACAACAATTGTTCCGGCAAGCACAGCGGTTTCCTGACGCTCGCCAAGCATCTGAACGCCGGGCCGGAATATGTGGAGATTGATCACCCGGTGCAGGTCGCCATCAAGGCGGCGTTTGAAGAGGTGACAGGTGAGGACAGCCCGTTTCACGCGATCGACGGATGCTCTGCGCCGAACCATGCCTGCACCGTTCACGGGCTCGCCCGGGGCATGGCGTTCTTTGCCAGTGCCGGTGCGCGGTCTGACGGACGCAGCAAGGCGGCGGTGAAACTGGCGGGCGCGATGGCGCGCCATCCTGAATATGTCGCTGGCGAAGGCCGCGCCTGCACCGCACTGATGCGCGCGATGGACCACAAGGTCACGGTGAAAACTGGGGCAGAGGGTGTGTTCATCGCGATCATCCCTGAAAAGCAGCTGGGTGTGGCGCTCAAGATCACCGATGGGGCGACGCGGGCCAGCGAGGCGGCGATCACGGCGATCCTTGTCCGCCTTGGCGTTCTCGACGCCGCGCACCCCACAGCACAGGCCTATATGCAGCCAGCGGTCAAAAACTGGCGCGGCCTCGTCACCGGGCAAGTTCGGCCAGCCGCTGCCCTGCAATAGCACCAAACGCTTGCGGTTGCTGAATGGGACCCGAGCGTGCAGACATCTGCCATCCGAGCAAAGGAACCCGCCATGCCCTTCACCCTCGCCACCTGGAACATCAACTCTGTCCGCTTGCGCGAAGAGATCGTCCTGCGGCTTTTGCGCGAAGAAGCGCCGGATGTGCTTTGCCTGCAGGAGTGCAAAAGCCCGGTTGAGAAGATCCCGACAGCGCAGTTTCACGCGCTGGGCTACACCCACATGGTGGCGCGCGGGCAGAAGGGGTATAACGGCGTTGCCATCATCTCTCGGCTGCCGATGGAGGAAGCGGGAGCAGAGGACTATGCGGGCCTCGGCCATGCGCGGCATGTGGCCGCGCGGCTCGAAAACGGCGTGACGATCCACAACCACTACATTCCGGCAGGCGGCGACGTTCCAGACCGCGCGGTGAACGAGAAATTTGGCCAGAAACTCGACTACCTGACCGACATGCGTGATGCCTACCAGGCCGAGAAACCGCAGAAATCTATCCTCGTGGGTGATCTCAACATCGCCCCGCGCGAGGATGACGTCTGGGACCACAAGAAGCTTTTGAAAGTTGTCAGCCACACGCCCATCGAGGTCGAACATTTTGCCGAAGTGATGGCGGCGGGTGATTGGGCCGATGTAACCCGCAACGATATCCCTGACGGGCGGCTCTATAGCTGGTGGTCATACCGGGCCAAGGATTGGGATGCCGCAGACAAGGGCCGCAGGCTTGATCACGTCTGGGCTACGCCGGACATCAAGAACGCCGCGCACTCCAGCCGTATCCTGCGAGATGCGCGCGGATGGGAAAAGCCGAGCGACCACGCGCCAGTCTTTGCGACGTTTGACCTCTAGGCCTCTGGCCGTCGGGCAACGCAGTCGATCTCAACCAAGGCCCCGACGGCGAGCGCCGTGACCCCGATGGTGGTGCGGGCCGGGCGTCGGTCTGCGGGAAAGAATGTCTGATAGGTTTCGTTGAAGGCGGCATAGTCGCGTTCGAACTCTGTCAGATACGCGCGGCACTGCAACACATGCTCAAGGCCCAGACCCAACTCGCCGAGGATGATCTGCAGGTTTTCCATGACGCGGACGGTCTGATCCGCGACCCCCGCGGGCAGTGGCGCGTCGGGCGCGTCGGGGTTTGTTGGCATCTGGCCGGTCAGGATAACCCAGCCATCGGCCTCCACCGCATGAGAAAACGGGGCGACGGGGCGCGGGCCATTCGCGAAGAGGTGAAAATCGGGCATGGGGCATCCTTCGGTGTGGTCTGAATTGGCGGCAGACTAACCACCGGCTGCCACTTTTGCGATGGGTGAAGCGCCTTGGGTGTGCGTCGCTTCCAGAAGATCACCAGGCTGGCAATCAAGCACCGCGCAAATCTTGGCCAGCGTCTCAAACCTGATGCCCTTTACCTTGCCCGATTTGAGCAGGCTGATGTTCTGTTCGGTGATACCTACGGCATTTGCCAGATCGCGGGATTTCATTTTGCGCATTGCCAGCATCACATCGAGGCGGACGATGATTTCAACCGCACTCATACAAAGGCCCGGTTTTCTGCGGCGACGGATGATGCCTCTTTCATCGCCCAGCCGATCACGATGATCAGACCGCCAGAGAGGGCGAAAAACACCATGTCGCTTTCGACCCCGATGCTGAGGCTCCGCTGACCCGGCGGGTTGGAGAGCGTCAGAAGAACGGTCTGCACCGGCTGGATGAACAGCGGCGCACAGGCGAGCGCGAGAAAGCCTTGCCCGATGCGCTGGATGAGCGCCGCGTTATCGGCCGTCAAGACAGCGCCCTTGGTGTAGGCGTCAAACAGCAGGCGCATCTGGTTCAGGACCCACAGCAGGATTGCCGGGTTCAAAAGCCCGACCAGAACGGCGACACTCAATTGCCAGCCGCGGGCCGCATCGGCTTGCGCTGTAGCAGGTAGCATGGACGGCAAAGCCATGGCCAGTCCTAAGGCGATCGTGATTGGCAATACCACAATGGCAGCCACGGTCAGGCCTCGCAGGATGGCGGCCCATTTTTTCAAGGATAATTGCACTTGCATTTCTTCGCCTTTCACATTAGATATTTAATCTAATACAATAAATAATTTGAGTCAAAGAAGAATATGATGCGTCTTTGTCTATTCTGCACTCTCTGCCTGGCAGCTTGCGGCAGCGTTGTTCCACCAACCGCCATGCGCCTCAGCGCTGTTTCGCCGCTTACGGCAGATCCGGCGGATCTGGCCATTGCTCTGACATTGCCCGATGGGGTTGCGGTCACGGCCGATACTGCACGGCTGACCATGACGTTGATGCGCCAAGGGCAAGCCGAAGTGGAAGGTGACAGCTTTGTTCTCGCCGCCGAGGGCGACGTTTACCGCATTGATCCCGGGGACCTTGCCGCAATACGCGCGCTGCAAGCCCGCGGACGACAATGGAAGGCCGACTTCCCGGGTGAGGTGAATGGTGCCCTGTCAATCACGCTCGCTCCGTGCACGCTCGGTGGCGGCCCGGCAGAGGATGCCACCGTCGACGTGGCGATCCGACTGGAAGCAGACGGCCCGTTTCGCCCCTTGATCAATGGCGCACCTTTGTCGGCGATTGCGGATCAGGAAACGCTAACGAAGCTTCCCTACTGTTATAATCAGTTGCCTTAGACATCATTGAAATGCGGGCAAAGGGTTGCTAGCTTCATCCCATGCCCGGCGCCGGGGCCGTGACGGCGTGCTTTTAGGAGGACAATGACCTGTCTCTTTCTTCAGCGGCTGAAACCACAGCCAACCTTGGGGCAAGTGATATGACCACCCCCCAACCTGCGACCAGCGAAAGCCTTTTGGCGGCGGTGCTGAAATCCCTTGATGACGATAAAGGCGAAGAGATCGTGGAGATTGACCTGCGTGGCAAGTCCGAGATTGGTGACTACATGGTCATCGCGTCGGGCCGCTCGACCCGTCAGGTGACAGCGATGGCTGAAAAGCTCGCCGACCGGCTCAAGCAGGATTTCGGCGTCACCTGCAAGACCGAGGGCAAGGACACCGGTGACTGGGTGCTGATCGACACCGGCGATGTGATCGTCCACATCTTCCGCCCCGAAGTGCGGGAGTTCTATCAGCTTGAAAAGATGTGGCAGCCCGGGGTGGCCAGCGCCGTCTGATGCGGGTCCAGATCTGCGCCGTGGGCCGCCTGCGCAAGGGGCCAGAGCGCGACCTTTACGATGACTATCTGACCCGGTTCGACCGGACCGGGCGCGCTTTGTCCCTTGGTCCTGCGCAACTGATCGAGGTTGAGGACAAGAAGGGCGGCGGCATGGCGGGCGAGGCGACGCTCTTGCGCCGCGCGGTGCCGGATGGTGCATTGATTTGCGCGATGGATGAACGGGGTGAGGTCATGAGCTCGCCGGGCTTTGCAGCCCTCCTCGCGAAATGGCGCGACCAGGGGCGTCAGGATGTGAGTTTCATCATTGGTGGAGCCGACGGCATTGATGAAAGCCTGCGCGCCGAAGCGGACGCCGCACTTAGCTTTGGCAAGATGGTCTGGCCGCATATGTTGGTCCGGGTCATGCTGGCAGAGCAGCTTTATCGCGCCGCCTCAATCCTGTCGGGTGGTCCCTATCATCGGGCGTAGGATGCCGTCGCCATTGTCGCTCGGACCAATGGCGCAAAAATGGCGACCGGGAGCATTTTTGCCTATGTGATGAGGGCCAACGGTTTTCCTAAGGGTGCCTCTGCGCTAGAAGGTGGCAAAACCAAAACAGGCGGATCCGATGGCAGCACCAAAACCAGTTGTTCTTTGCATTCTTGACGGATGGGGCCTGCGGGACGCCGAAGGCGGAAATGCGCCGAAACTGGCACACACGCCTAACTTCGACCGGATCATGCAGGGGCCGCATGCGCAGCTGATCACCCATGGCAATGACGCGGGCCTGCCTTATGGCCAGATGGGCAACTCCGAGGTCGGTCATACCAACATCGGTGCAGGCCGGGTCGTGGCGATGGACCTTGGCCAGATCGAAATGGCCATCGAAGACGGGTCGTTTTTTGAAGCGGAGGCGCTGCAAACCTTCATTGCCAAAATGAAGGAGAGCGGTGGCACCGCACATCTGATGGGCGTCGTGTCAGACGGTGGCGTGCACGGGCACATCGATCACATCGTGGCCGCTGCGAACGCAATCACAGAAGCTGGGGTGCCGGTGGCCATTCACGCCATCACTGACGGCCGCGACGTGGCCCCGACGTCTGCCAAGGATTTCATGTGGAAGATGCAGGGAGCATTGCCCGACGGCGCCAAGATCGTCACGGTGATCGGTCGCTACTTCGCCCTGGATCGCGACAACCGGTGGGAGCGGGTGGAGAAAGCCTATGCCGCGATGATCGGCGGGCAAGGTGACAGCGCCGCGAGTGCAGAGGCCGCCATTGATGCTGCTTATGCAGCTGACAAGACCGATGAGTTCATTCCAGCCACGGTCATCGGCGACTACGCCGGTCTTGCGGCGGGCGACGGCCTCTTCTGCCTGAACTTCCGGTCGGACCGTGCGCGTGAGATTCTGGCGGCTATCGCCGATCCTGACTTCGACGGGTTCACCCGCGACATGCCCGACCTCGCCGTGCGCCTGGGGATGGTCAGCTATTCCGACAAGCATGACGGCTGGTATGACATCGTTTTTCCAAAGCGGGACATCAAGAACACGCTTGGCGAATGGGTCTCAAAGCAGGGGCTGCGCCAGTTCCGGCTGGCCGAGACGGAAAAGTACCCGCATGTGACCTTCTTCCTGAACGGTGGGGTGGAGACACCCTATGAAGGTGAAGACCGCTTCATGCCGAAATCGCCGAATGTGGCGACCTATGACCTGCAGCCAGAGATGTCGGCGGGTGAGGTGACCGCGCGTTTCGTGCAGGCCATCGAAGAAGGTTATGACCTGATCGTTACCAACTTTGCCAACCCTGACATGGTCGGGCACACTGGCGATCTAGATGCCGCGATCAAGGCTTGTGAGGCGGTGGATGAGGGTCTTGGCCAAGTGCTCGCCGCGTTGGAAAAGGTTGGCGGTGCGATGATCGTCACGGCAGACCACGGCAATTGCGAGGTCATGATCGACCCGAAAACTGGGGGCCCTCATACCGCGCATACAACCAATCCCGTGCCTGTGGCGCTGGTGGGTGGACCAGAGGGTGCGCGCTTGCAGGATGGCCGCCTTGCCGATCTCGCGCCGAGCCTTCTGCAACTGATGGGGCTGGACCAACCTGCTGAAATGACGGGCCAGAGCCTGATCGCAACATGAAGCATCTGATCGCAGCATTTTGCCTGATCTGTCTCGCACCGATGGCTGCCGCCCAGGATCCGGCGCGCGAGGCGATGGCGCAACTGGCTGCGGCGGCTGCCCAATTGGAGGCGGCAGAGAGTGCAAGTGACCGCGTCAGCGCCCTGACCGAAACCGTCGCCGCATATGAGGCCGGTTTGGCCGCCATGCGGGCCGGTCAGCGCGACATTGCGTTGCGCGAAGCCGAGATTGCCACGCTTCTGGCGGCGCGCGAGGAAGAGTTGGCGCAGCTGCTAGGCGTACTCTCGACCATCGGGCGCACGCCACAACCGGTGCAACAGGCACACCCCGGCGGGCCGCTTGCCACCGCACGTGCAGGGATGCTGGTCGCTGATGTGACGCCCGCGCTGCAAGGACAGGTGGATGTTCTGCAAGGGCTGCTGGATGAGGCGCAGAGCCTGCGTTCCGCGCGTGAAGCTGCGGCGCAAACGCTGCAGGATGGTCTGGAAGGGGCGCAGGCCGCGCGCACAGCACTGGCGCAGGCGGTCTCAAATCGGACAGACCTGCCGCGCCGCTTTGATGCGGACCCGGTGCAAACGGCGCTGATGGTGGCGAGCGCCGAAACGCTCGGGGCTTTTGCGGCCGAACTGGCGACAGATGCCCCCGATCCCGCAACGACACTGACCCCGCGTGGCGACTTGCCTTTGCCGGTCACCGGGATTGTCCTGCCGGATGATGACAGCGGGCGTCCCGGCGTGCGGATCGCCGCGCCAGAACGGGCGCTTGTGATGGCGCCGGTGGCGGGCACCTTGCTCTTTCAAGGGCCACTGCTCGACTATGGAACGGTTGCCATTCTCGAACCCGCACCGGACGTGATGTTCATCTTTGCCGGGCTGGCCGAGGTTTTTGGCACCGCCGGTGAGGTGCTGCAGGCGGGCGCACCATTGGGGCTATTGGGCGCGGACGGCCCGCGTAATGACGGGATTTTGACCGAGAATGCGACAAACCTTGCGGGACAAGGCGCGCAAACGCTTTATCTTGAGGTACGCGAGGGGCAGAATTCGACTGAGGTTGACGCGTGGTTCGCGTTGGAATGAACAAGGATACGCAATGAAAAAGACGATCATCGCTGCTGTTGGCGGCGCGGTTCTGGGGCTTGTGACAACCAGCCAGGTGGCGGGCCCCCTTTTGGCGCAGGAAGCCCAATCCAACACCAGCGTTTACGAACAGCTTGACCTCTTTGGCGATATCTTTGAGCGCATCCGGTCCTCCTACGTGGAAGAGGTGGATGATGCCGAACTGATCGAGGCGGCCATCAACGGCATGCTCACCTCGCTTGATCCCCATTCCAGCTATCTGTCGCCAGATGCGGCTGACCGCATGCGCGTGAGCACATCGGGCGAGTTTGGTGGCCTTGGTATCGAAGTCACGCAGGAAGAAGGCTGGGTGAAGGTCGTGGCCCCGATGGACGGCACCCCAGCCGATGCCGCCGGCATGCAGGCAGGTGATTACATCACTGCTGTCGATGGGGAGAGCGTGCTTGGCCTGACCCTGAATGAAGCTGTTGAGCTGATGCGCGGGCCCGTTGGGTCAGAGATCATCATCACCGTTGTGCGCGAAACCGAGCCAGAGCCCTTTGACGTCTCCATCATCCGCGACACGATCAAGCTGACCGCCGTACGCAGCCGTTCCGAAGGCAACGCCGTGGTGCTCCGCGTCAGCACTTTCAACGAGCAGACATTCCCCAACCTGCGTGACGGCTTGGCTGAACAAGTGGAAGCCGCAGGTGGGATGGACAATATCGACGGTGTCGTGATCGACCTGCGCAACAACCCCGGTGGTCTGTTGAGCCAGGCCGTTTACGTGTCGGACGCCTTCCTTGACGCGGGCGAGATTGTCTCAACCCGTGGGCGGCTTGCCTCTGACGGGGATCGGTTCAACGCGACACCCGGTGACCTGGCCGAGGGCAAACCGATCGTTGTGCTGATCAACGGCGGGTCCGCTTCGGCGTCAGAGATCGTGGCAGGCGCCTTGCAGGATCATCGTCGGGCAATCGTTGTGGGGACGAAGTCTTTCGGGAAAGGCTCCGTTCAGACGATCATTCCTGTCGAAGGCAACGGGGCCATGCGCCTGACAACGGCGCGCTACTACACACCGTCCGGCCGCTCGATCCAGTCGCTAGGGATCTCTCCGGACATCATCGTCGAACAGCCGCTGCCACGCGACATCACCGAGGATGAGGAAGAACGCGCGCAGAGGTCCGAGGCGGGCCTGCGTGGATCGCTCGAAAACGACAGCCTGTCAGAGGAAGAGCTGCAGCAGATCGAGGACGAACGCGCCGTCGCAGAGGCGGCCGCCGCCCTGCGCGAGGATGACTATCAGTTGGCCTATGCCATCGACATCCTGAAAGGCCTGAACGCACTCGGCCCAATGGGTGGCGATCAGTAAGCCGTTCTTTTGAGGGGTGGCGGTTACGCCGCCACCCTTTGTGCCGCTCTGATTGGCAGATCGTGCCTCACGCTTGTGTGTCTGTTCCTTTGGAACAATCGGGCTACCTCCGTTCAGTCGCCAATCAAAGGAGGTTCCCATGACCACACTCACACGCCGCAATCTGTTGACCACCGGTGCCGCGCTGCCCCTCGCCGGGCTTGCCGCTGGCGCTGCCCGCGCCGAAGCCCCGATGCTGGGCGCCAGCATGCCGCCATACCGCCGTTTCATGATCGGTGACTTTGAGGTCACCACCATCCTTGGTGGCAGCGTTGCCCGTGACAACCCGCAGGGTATCTTTGGCATGAACGTCAGCGAAGAAGACTTCGCCGCTGTAAGCAAGGCGAACTTCCTCTCCACTGATGCGACACAGTTCTTCTTCACGCCGACCGTCGTGAACACCGGGTCCGAACTGGTGCTATTTGACACTGGGCTAAATGCAGCCGGTACTACCGCCGCGCTGGCCAGCGCAGGCTACACCCCCGATCAGGTTGATGTTGTGGTGCTGACCCATATGCACGGTGACCACATCGGAGGGTTGATGAATGAAGGCGCGCCAACCTTTGCCAATGCCCGGTATGCCACGGGTCAGGTGGAATATGACCACTGGGCGGGTGCCGAAAACGAAGGGTTTGAGGCGAATGTGCGCCCGATGGCCGATATGATGACCTTCCTTGGCGATGGCGATGATGTCGTCGGCGGGATCACCGGGATGGCAGCTTTCGGGCATACGCCGGGCCATATGGTCTACCGGATTGACAGCGCAGGGCAGGGCCTCGTGATTTTTGCCGACCTTGCCAACCACCCTGTCTGGTCGCTGGCGCGGCCAGAGTGGGAAGTGCGCTTTGATGCAGACAAGGAAGGGGCCGCAGCCGCCCGTCGGAACGTGCTCGGCATGATCGCTGCCGACCGCATTCCCGCCATCGGCTATCACATGCCGTTCCCGGCTGTGGGCTACGTGGACACCGGCGCTGGCGATGCCGAGTTTCAGTGGGTCCCTGAAGCTGGCCAGTTAGCCGGATAGCGATATCAGATGTGAAGTGCCGCCTGCCGGCGCTTCACCCTTTGCGCCTGTCGGTGTCAGGCTCTCATTTGCGTTAGGCCAAGCCAAGAGGAGAGAAGACCCTGATGCGCGCGATCACCTATTCCCGGTTCGGCCCGGCGGCTGATGTTCTGACGCTAAAGGACCTGCCGACACCAACGCCCCGGGTCGGCGAGGTCTTGGTCCGCTTGCATACATCCGGTGTCAATCCGTCGGATGTGAAGGCACGCGCTGGCGGGCGCCCCGGTGTGACCGAACCCCAGTTTCCCGAAATCATCCCTCATAGCGACGGAGCCGGCGTCATCGAGGCGGTCGGTGAAGGCGTGGATGCGGGCTGCGTCGGTACACGTGTCTGGATCTGGAACGGCCAGTGGCGGCGGGCGTTCGGCACCGCAGCAGAGTATATCGCCGTTCCTTCGGAACAGGCGGTGCCATTGCCGGACGAGACATCCTTCGACGAAGGCGCGGTATTGGGCATTCCCGGGATGACAGCAACGCATGTAGTGCTGGGCGGTGGCCCAGTTGACGGAAAAACTGTTCTGGTCAGCGGTGGTGCTGGCACTGTCGGGCGGTTGGCAGTGCAGGTGGCAAAAGCCTCTGGCGCGCAGGTTCTGAGCACGGTGCGCGGGGCGAAGGGGTTGGAGGCCGCCCGTTCCGCCGGGGCCGACCACGTTTTCGATTACGCGGACGGTGACCTTGCCACGCAAATTCTAGACGCCACAGGTGGCCGGCCGGTTGACCGAATCGTCGAGGTGGAGTTCGGCAAGAATGCAGAGACCAACGCGGCTGTCATTGCAGAGGGGGGTACGATCGCCGCTTACGGTTCTGCCAAGGACATGACGCCGGTCATGCCATTCTATCCACTGATGTTCAAAGCGGTGATGATCGATCTTGTGTTGGTCTACCTGTTGACACCCGAGGTGCGCAGCAAGGCCATCACGGCGCTGACCGGCCTGCTGGAAAGCGACGCGCTGGACCTGCGCATTGCCCATGTATTGGATCTGGCTGATTGCGCCGCCGCGCACGACATTGTGGCATCGGGACAGCGTGACGGCGCTGTGATCTTGCGAACTTAGACCTTCACCCGCTCGCTTTTCGGATCATAGAGCGGCTTCAACTGTGCCTGCGCGGTGACGCGGGTGCCCATCACATCAATCTCAAAGGTGCTTTCCAGAACCTGTGCTGCGGTTTCGCCTTTGCATGGGACATAGCCCATACCAACCGCCGCACCAAGGTGATGGCCGTAGCCGCCAGAGGTCAGATAGCCGACGGTTTCACCGTCCCGCACGATCGGTTCATTGTGGTAGAGAAGCGGTTCCGGGTCGGTCAGCTGGAACTGGATCAAACGACGCTCCAACCCCGCGTTATGCTTGCGCAGGACTGCATCCCGCCCGATGAAATCGGGCTTGTCGCGTTTGACGGCAAAGCCAAGGCCCGCTTCTAGCACGTGATCCTCTGCCGTGATGTCATGCCCGAAATGGCGGAAACCTTTTTCCATCCGGGCGGCGTCCATCATGTGCATACCGCAAAGCTTCAGGTCCATGTCCTGCCCCGCCTCATGCAGGGTTTCGAACACATGCGCTGCCATATCGGTGGAAATATAAACTTCCCACCCGAGTTCCCCAACATAGGTCACGCGGTGCACACGGGCGAGCGCCATGCCTATCTCAATCTCTTGCGCGGTGCCAAATGGGTTGGTGGCGTTGGTGAAGTCCGCCGGTGACACTTTCTCAAGTAGCGCGCGGCTGTTTGGCCCCATGACCGCCAACACACCTTCGCCCGCTGTGACATCGGTGATCACCACGTTGAAGTCACCCACATGCCGCTGCATCCATGTCTGATCGGCAAGCCGTGTCGCCGCGGGGGTGACCACCAGATAGGCGGTTTCGGACAGGCGCGTGACGGTCACATCCGCCTCGATCCCACCGGCCTTGTTCAGGAATTGCGTGTAGACGATCTTGCCCACTGGCACGTCGTATTCACCACCGCCCACGTAGTTCATGAAGGCGGTCGCGTCGCGCCCTTCCACCCGGATCTTGCCGAAGGATGACATGTCATACATGCCGACGTTGGAGCGGATCGCGTTCACCTCTGCCCCGACATTGGCAAAGAAGTTCTGGCGCTTCCACGAATACTGATATTCCGGCGTCTGGCCCGCGTCCGCAAACCAGTTTGCACGCTCCCATCCTGCAAGTTCCCCCATCACCGCGCCGTTGTTCAGAAGGTGTTGATGGAATGGCGTGCGGCGGATACCCCGCGCAGTGGCTTTTTGCCGGAAGGGGAAGTGATCTGCGTAAAGGAGGCCGAGCGTCTCTTTCGAGCGCTCAAACAGATAGGTCTTGTTGCCCTGAAACGGCTGCATTCGGCTGATATCCACATCGCCCAGATCAAACGGCTTTTCACCCGCATCCATCCATTGTGACAGGGCCATTCCCGCGCCGCCCGCAGACTGGATACCGATAGAGTTGAACCCGGCGGCGACCCAGACATTGTCCATCTCGGGCGCCAGTCCCAGGTGGTAGGCGTCATCTGGGGTAAAGCTTTCGGGGCCGTTGAAGAATGTATGAATGCCCGCCTCTGCCAGCATCGGCATGCGTTCGACGGCGGCTTCCAGGATCGGCTCAAAATGGTCGAAATCCTCGGGCAGCTGATCAAACTCGAAATCCTCGGTGATGCCATTCATCGCCCATGGCTTTGCATTGGGTTCAAACGCGCCCAGCAGCATCTTGCCAGCGTCTTCCTTGTAGTACGCGCACTCATCCGGCACGCGCAGGACGGGCAGTTGGGTGAGGCCTTCGATCGCCTCGGTGACGATGTAGAAATGCTCGCAGGCGTGCAGCGGCACATTCACACCGGCCATGCGGCCAACCTCATGGCCCCACATGCCCGCGCAGTTCACGATCATGTCGCAGGTAATCGTGCCGGTCTCTTCGCCTTGTGCCCAGTCCACAGATGTCACCCGACGGTCCTGTTTGTTGATGGCGGTGACTTTCGTCCGTTCGGCAATCAGCGCGCCGTTCTGTCGCGCGCCCTTCGCCAGTGCTAGTGCGATATTCGCCGGGTCGCCTTGCCCATCAAGCGGCAGATAGACGCCAGCGGTCACATCATCAATGTTGAGATGTTCGTAGCGGGATTTGACCTCTGCTGGTGAAATCTCTTCCACCTCAACGCCAAAGGCCCGGGCCATTGCGGCCTGACGAAAAATCTCTTCTTTGCGCTCTTCAGTGAGCGCGACAGTGATCGACCCGCAGCGTTTGAAACCCGTGGCGACACCTGTTTCGGCTTCCAGATTGCCGTAAAGTTCCTGGCTGTACTTCGCCAGCTTCGTCATGTTGGACGATGCGCGCAGCTGCGCGATCAGCCCGGCGGCATGCCATGTAGTCCCTGATGTCAGCTGTTTTCGCTCCAGCAGAACCACATCCTTCCAGCCTTGCTTGGCCAGGTGATAGGCAACAGAACAGCCAATCACGCCACCGCCGACAATCACGACACGGGCATGGGAAGGGATCGCTGGCATCGGGTTCATCCTCTTTCTGGTGTGACGCTCTGTTGTGGCATCGGTCACGGGTCAAAACCATCTCAAATGCGTCAGGACTGACGCATAAAGGCTAATTCGCGCGCCCTTTCTTGCGGGCGGCATTTGGTGTCATGCCGAAGGCGTTGCGATAGATCGCGGTGAACCCGCTGGGAAAGCCGCAGGCCAGCCCGATCTCGTTGATCCGCATCTCGGTGTTCAGCAGGAGGTTGTTGGCCTTGTTCAGGCGCAGCCCGCGATAATATCCGTTGGGGGTACTGTGCAGGGTGCGGTTGAACCGCCGTTCGAGTGAGCGTTTCGACAGATCAGCCCGATCCGCGATTTCCGAAATCGGAAGCGGAAATTCCATATTGTCCTGCATCAGTGCAATCGCCGTATCGAGGGCGGTGTCGCCCGTCGTCTTCACCTCTTTGCCAGAGAACGGCTGCAGCGTGTTGAAATGGCGCACCCGTTCATGCAGCAGGATATCCGCGACCGTTGTCATCGTGGCGGCACTTGCGTGCTGGCTTGCCACCCAGAGGGCGATGTCAAACGTGGCCCCCATCCCGGCGCAAGTGATGATAGACCCGCCATCAACGGCCAATGTGGTCCGTGTTTCAAAAAGCCCTAGCCGCTCCAGCAGCACAGTGCGGTTTTCCCAATGTGTCGTGTGGTGGGCGGGGGCATCTTCGTTTTCTGCGATATAGCGGCTCGCGGCTTCGGCCAGCAGGATCACCCGCGCCTGCCGTCCAGTGTAGCGCGAGAGGGCATTGCCCATCGACAGATCAGGGTGATCGGGGTCCGCGTTGCCGATGACAAAAAGGTAGTCTGCCTTTGGCTGCAGCGGCATCTCGGTTGTTTCAACCGACACCCCCGCGCTTGCCGTTGCGGCACCACCGCGCCACGATCTGTTGTGCCACTCAAACAATGCTGCGCCGTGGATGCGATTGGTCAGACGCAAAACTTCGACCACACCGGCGTATTCTGTCAGGACAAAGCCGTCAGCCACAATGATATCGCAGTTGACGGGCGCCATCAGGGTGTGACGATCCTGTGACCTGCAGCGCGGATCGTTTCGGCCAGACGCGCGATATGCGCGGGGCCAACCTCGCAACAGCCGCCGACGATCGTCGCCCCCTTGGCGACCCAGCCCATCGCGAAATCGGCATATGTGTCCGGCCCCAGATCCTTACGGGCGGAAAGCGCGTCAACCGTGGGCCGGTTGCCCAGAAACCCGTCAGCGATATGGGTAAAGCCGTTGGCATAGGCGCCAAACGGCTTGCCGGACGTTGCCAGAACGTCAACCGCGGTATTGATCGCCTCGGGAACCGAGCAGTTGGCAAGGATCGCTGCCGCCCCATCTGCGACGGCGAACACCTCTTCCAGTGGCTCGCCAGAGCGGAGGCGGCTGCCATCCACATCCATCACCGACAGGGCGATCCAGACCGGTTTGTCTGTGTTCGCCGCGGCCTCCAGCACGGCGCGGGCATGGGCAACGGACACGATGGTTTCACCAAGAAAAAGGTCGACATGTGGGGCCAGGATCTGTGCAATCTCTGTGTAGGCGGCGACGGCCTCGGCGTGCGGGGGAATGAGGTCTGGGCGGTAGGACGCACCAAGTGGGCCCATCGACCCGGCAATCCTGCCTGAACCCGCAGCAGCTGTTAGGGCCGTATCGTAGAGCGCCGCGAATTCGTCCTCGAATGGGCTACCCGCCAACCGGTCGCGCAAGATCGCATAGGTGTTGGCCGTGTGCACTGTTGCCCCGGCATCGCGATAGTCATCATGCACCGCGCGCACCAATTCCGGTTGGTCACGCATGACTTGTGTGGACCAAAGCGGTGTCGGGCGGTTCCCGGCGCGATGGATCAGCTCTTGCCCCATCCCGCCATCAAGCAAGACGATATCCGTCACGGGAACATGGCCCCGAACTTGGCTTTGTACATCGCGATCATCTCATCCTCCGTGGCGCCGTCATCGTAGGGTGGCGTCCATATTTCGGATGCGGTGGAAAGGTCAATCGCGATCAAAGCACTGATACGGTTGGCAAGATCACCAAAGGCGTCCAGCCAGCGGGGATGGTGCTGGGCAAACCAGTCGCTGCCTTTGGTGTGGATGGTCGCCTTGCCCGCCACGCGCACAGCCTTGCGGCGAAAGGGGTCGATGAAATTGACCTCGACGCGGGGGTCGGCCTTCAGGTTGCGCCGCGTGCCCGGTGAACGGACGTCGCCATAGGCCAGTGTCTGATCATCGAGAACCTGAAACGTGCCTTTCGGTGATACGGCAGGTGCCCCGTCAGCCGTAACTGTCGCCACGAACCCCAGCGGGAACGCGGCGATCAGGTCTTTCATACTGTCCGTCAGCATCAGGCGCGGATGCGGGCGTTTTCAGGGTCCCACAAGGGCTGGTCGGGATGCACTGTCGCCGTATAGCGTTGGCCGTAGATTTCGACCTCGACCTTGCCGCCTGCGATGTTGACGTCTTCCCGCAGCACCCCCAACGCGATAGATTTGTTCACCCGAAAGCCCCAGTCGCCTGATGTGGTTTCGCCCACCTTTTCATCGCCGACCCAGATAGGGGACATATAGGGCGCATCGGCAGGGCCGGGGTCGTCCAGTGTCATTGTCGCAAAGCCTTTCTTGCGGCCCTGCTGCTTTTCATTCAGCAGCGCGGCCTTGCCGGGGAAATCCTGCGGTTTGTCGAACTTCACGAACCGTTCCAGACCACCTTCCAGAAGGCTGTAGTCGGTTGAAAGGTCACCCTTCCACGCGCGGTAGCCCTTTTCGATACGCAGCGCGTTCAGGGCAAACATGCCAAAAGGTTTCGCGCCAGCCTCCAGCACAGCTGCGTAGAGCGTGGGCATATCCGCCATCGTCGCATGAATTTCCCAGCCAAGCTCTCCGGCAAAGCTGACGCGCGCCAGCATGCAGTCCACACCGCCTATCTTGGCAGCCTGATGGGTCAGCCACCCAGAGGTCAGGTCAGCCTCTGTCCCCATCTTCTCAAACAGGTCCCGCGCCTTGGGGCCGGTGACGATCAGGGTCGAAAACTCCGTCGTGCGGTCCGTCAGCGTCAGGCCATCGGGTAGGTTCTTTGCCAGCACTTCGTAGTCATGCCATTGGGCGGGGGCCGCTGTGATCAAGGTGAATTTGTCTTCGCCGTGCCGGATCACTGACATCTCTGTCAGAATGCGGCCCCGGCTATCGGCGAAATAGGCAAGGTTCATGCGCCCTATCTTGGGCAGGGCCCCGGCGATCTGGCCGCGCAGGTATTCGGCGGCTCCGTCACCAGATAGGTCAAAGCGAGAGAACCCGGGCAGGTCGAGCACACCGACGCCGTCGCGCACGGCCTCACACTCTTCTTTCACACGCTGCTTCCACGGGCCTTCACGCTCCCATGTCTCGGTTGATTCCACGGATGTGTCATCGCCATCATGGGCAAACCAGTTGGCACGTTCCCACCCCGCATAGGCCCCCATCTGGCCGCCCATCGCGCGCACCTTGGCGTCATTCGGTGACAGCTTCTTGTCACGGCCTGCTGGCCACATCTTGTGCGGGAAGTGCATGCCGTATTCGTGGCCGTAGGTCTCCAGCGCCTTCGCCAGTGAGTAGTCATAGTCGGCGTAGTCCGTATAGCGGCGCGGATCGACGGCCCACATATCCAGCTCGGTCTCACCTTCCATCAGCCATTCGGACATGACCTTGCCAGCACCGCCGCCCTGGACGATGCCGAAGGTGAAGGAATGCGCCTCAAACGCGTTCTTCACGCCGGGCATCGGGCCGACCATGGGCAGGCCATCCGGGGCATAAGGGATCGGGCCGTTGATGTTGCGGCCCACGCCACCGGTGGCCAGCAACGGAACACGTTCCATTGCATCCTCGATGTACCATTCCAGACGGTCAGATCATCGGGATACAGTTGGAAGCTGAAGTCCTCGGGCATTGGGTCATCTTTCGTTACCCAATGCGCCTTACAGTTGCGTTCATAAGGGCCAAGGTTCAACCCGTTCTTGTCCTGGCGCAGATAGTAAGAGCTATCGACGTCGCGGATCATCGGGGTTTTTCTGCTGTTTTCCTTGGTCCAGGCTTTGATCTCGTCAATTTCCTCGGTCAGGAAATACTGGTGAGACATGACGATCAGTGGCACATCGCGCCCACCAAACGGCTTGAACCATTCGCCAACACGCGCAGCATAATACCCGGCGGCATTCACCACCTTTTCGCAGGTGATGTCGCCTTTGTCGGTATGGACGACCCATTCGCCCGTGTCGTTCTGCGACACGCCGGTGGCCGGGCAGAACCGTTCGATCCGCGCGCCCAGGTCGCGGGCACCTTTCGCCATGGCTTGCGTCAGCTGTGCAGGGTCGATGTCACCATCCAACGGGTCCCAGAGCACGCCAGACAGATCATGGGTTTCAACGAAGGGGTTATAGTTCTTCACCTCTTCGGGGCTGATCATCTCCAGCGGTAGACCCATGGCACGGGCCTGGCCAGCGACGCGCTCAAACTCTTGCTTGCGCTCTTTGGTATGGCCAAGGCGGAGGGCACCTGTGACGTGATAGTTCATCGGGTAGTCGACGTCGTCGGCAAGCGTCCGATACATTTCCAGCGAGTAGCGCTGCATGTTCATCACCGCCCAGTTGGGGGCAAAGTTCGGGCAGTTGCCAGCGGCGTGCCAGGTCGACCCGGCCGTCAGCTCGTTCTTTTCCAGAAGCACGCAGTCGGTCCAGCCTGCCTTGGCCAGGTGATACAGGGTCGAAACGCCCACAACACCGCCGCCGATGATGACCACACGCGCGGTTGTCGGAAAATCAGCCATGGTTCTTGCCTTCCTTGGTCACGGCCTCTCCGGGGCCTTAGTATACAGGGGGTGAGATCACCCAGATGATCTCACAAGGGGTGTCACCAGGGTTTGTCCAATAGAATGGCTCACCCCTGATGCGGAAACTGTCACCGGCGTTCAGGTCGAACACCTGGTCATTAACCTCGATCCGAAAGACACCGCTGACGATGTAGCAAACCTCTTGCGTTGGCCGCTGCATTGGCTCGGTGATCTTTGATCCCGGCGCAAAGGTCGAATGGATCATCTCGAAATCATCGGTCAGATCGGGCGAGAGGAGCGCCTCTGACAACCCTTCTGTCCGGCTGCCGATCGGGCGGCGTGCATCAGCGCGCACGACGATCCCTTCTTCGCGCGGGTCTGCCCCGACCTGCAGGAAACTGGAAACGGAAACGTCCAGCGCCTCGGCCATCTTGCCTAGGTCGGCGATCGCCGGGTGGGACTTGTCTCGTTCTACTTGGCTGAGCCAACCGACGGAGCGGTTCAAAGCCTCTGCCAGTTCCATGAGCGTCAGGCCACGCGCCTTGCGCAACGCCCTGATGTCCGCGCCCAGCGTCGGTACTGTCAGCCGATCATCCGGCATAAGCAGGCCGTGAAAAACACCCATAAATTTTCAACTATCAAACTCCCTCGCCATCGCCAAATGTTTTGTTTGACGCAGTAGATCAAAAGCTTGCCACCGCTTGGCTATTTTTCAAAGACTCTTTTGAGGATGGCGGACAGGCCATCGGCATCGCTTTTTGTAAAGGCTGCAGGCAGATCGCTGTCGATGTCGAAAACCGCGATCAAGCTGCCGGACCGGTCAAAGACAGGCAAGACGATCTCGGACTGCGTCGAACTGGCGCACGCGATATGGCCCGGGAAAGCGTCCACATCCGCCACCAACTGAGTCTCACCTGTCCGTGCCGCCGCCCCGCAGACGCCCCGTGAAAAGGGAATCTGCAAGCAGCCATGTCCGCCCTGGTAGGGCCCGATCTTGAGCATTTCTGGCCCGGTGACCCGGTAAAAGCCTGTCCAGTCAAATCGGTCATCACTGTGATGCACCTCGCAGGCCACCGTGGCCATCAGCGCGATTGGGTCGTCTTCGCCTTCTGTCAGGGCGGCAACCGTCCTGGCCAATGCGGTGTAATCGACACGCGTCATGGTTTGACCTCCAGCACGATCTTTCCAGTGTAGCCTTTGTCGGCAAATGCGGCTTGCGCGGCTGCAATTTCTCTCAGTGGAAAGGTGGCGCCGATCAGCGGTCTGATCGCCCCGCTTGCGATGCGGTCGATCAGATTGCCGAAAACCTTTGGCTCTAGCACCGTGCAGCCAAAGAACGTCAGGTCCTTGAGGTAGAGCGTGCGTACATCCAGGTTCACCATCGGCCCACCCACGGCGCCGGCAACCGCATATCGGCCTTTTGGGCGCATGACCTCTAACAGATCGGGCCAGCCGTCGCCGGCGACCAGATCAATCACCACATCAATGCTGTTGCGGCCCAAGCTGTCGATCAAGGGTTGATTGCGGTCAGGTGTTTCACAGGCCCCCAACCCGCGCAGGCTGTCTGCCTTGGCCGGGCTTGTCGCGGCCACCACCTCGGCCCCGCGGGCGCGGGCCAGTTGCACAGCCGCAGATCCGACGCCTCCAGACGCCCCTGTCACCAAAACGCGGTCGCCCGGACCGACTCCGGTGCGGGTTAGCATGTTTTCCGCCGTTGAATAGGAACAGGGAAAGGACGCGAGTTCCACATCGCTCAGGTCGCTTTCAATCGCATAGGCATGGCGCGCGGCCACAACGCAGAACTCCGCAAATCCGCCGTCGCATTCGGAGCCGAGGAACCACGGCGGGTTGCGCATCTGCCCGCCAGCCTCGGTCAGGCAAGGTTCGACCAGTACGCGCTCACCAATGCGTGCCGGATTAACACCGTCGCCCACGGCAACGATATGCCCGCAGATGTCGATCCCCTGGATGCGGGGAAAGCGCAGCGGTTCGCCAGTCCAGCTGGCATCATCCGCGTCATTGTCGCCCTTCGAATACCAGCCGACCCGGGTGTTGATATCGGTGTTGTTCACACCTGCGGCCGCAACCTTGATCAATACCTCGCCGGGCAGGGGCGCAGGCTTCGGCAGGTCGTCGCGCCATTCCAGACACTCAGGCCCACCGTGGCCGGTCAGGGCCACGCCATACATCGTCTCAGTCATCCTCAGGTTCTTTCTATCGCAATTGCGGTGCCCTCGCCGCCGCCGATGCAGATGGCGGCAACACCACGTCGCAAACCACGGGCTTCCAGCGCGTGCAAGAGGGTCACGATGATCCGTGCGCCAGAGGCCCCGATCGGATGGCCAAGCGCACAGGCGCCACCGTTGACGTTCACCTTCTCGTGGCTGATCCCCATCTCGGCCATGAAGGCCATGGGGACGACGGCAAAAGCCTCATTCACTTCCCAAAGGTCCACGTCATCGACGGACCATGCGAGTTTCGCCAGCAGTTTTTGCGCCGCTGGCACCGGAGCGGTGGTGAACCATCCTGGGGCCTGTGCATGAGAGGCATGGCCAGGAATACGCGCCCGCCCACCTTCTGACGAAAGGACAAGCGCCGCTGCGCCGTCCGAGATGCTTGATGCATTCGCCGCCGTCACTGTGCCGTCCTTGCGGAAGGCTGGCTTCAGATGCGGGATCTTCTCGGGCCGTGCGTTGCC
>JBCBOD010000024.1:0-33723 GCA_039821425.1 Pseudomonadota bacterium | reverse complement strand
GATGCTCCTTCAATATCCCGATTATCTGCTCTTCGCTGAAACGGCTTCTCTTCATCGTTTGTCTCCTTTTGGGAGAACAGGCTAACTCAAAACACCGGACTTTTCAGGGGAGCAGGTCACCACCAAGAGCAACGGGATCTGTCTAAATCAACCAGACGTTTTTTGGCCCTAATCAGGAAACCTAGTCAAAAATTGGATCTGAAGCAATTGAATCTGTCATTGCACCAGGACGACAGCGCCCAGTGCATTTCCTCCGGCGACCTATGACATCACAGATAGTCCTCGCGCTCTCGTCGCAAAAAGCCAGTCACTCATGGACCTTCGGCAAGGAGGTTCTCGGTGCGCTCAAAGAGTGCGACGACAACCTTTGGCCGGATCGCGTGGGCCACGACGAAACCGATTTTCGCAAGAAGCTGCCGTGTCAACCTGTCGACGATCTCGAAAGTTTATTGGCAACGCACGAGGACTATATCGAGGAGGTGGGCCTGGAGGACGGGGTGCCCGACCAATTTCTTCAGCGCCTTATTTGGAAGCGCGCTAAGCCTTTGAAGGCGCGCGGCTCGTTTCACTCTGCTTGGTACAACCGGGTCGCCTGGGGTCGCTTGCCGTCCCGCGCGCTGCTCAAGACCAAATACGCCAAGCGCATCGACCACCTGTCTCTCTTCAAACGGTGGTGCGCTCTTTACGAGCCAGAACAGGCCTACCTCCACTTCGTCACCAAGCACGTGCGCGACGAAGACCGTGCCCCCGGAGATAAACTTGCACCCCCCGGCGATACAGAGCGCAAAAAGGACGCGTCCTTGCGAGGGTTTTTGGGGCCGTTGCAAGACGAGAAAACCTTTGACTTGGGCAGTGTGAATTTCTTCTCACGCGATTGGTTGGGCGAGACTGTGATCTCGAACCTGCAAAACAGTGATATCCCAATCATCCCACACGCAAATGGGGTGTTGGTCGTCTTAGCCGACTGTTTGGAAAACCTGGAGCAAGATTTTGAGGCCTTTACCGCGCTTCGAAGGGTAGCCAAATCCATCATGGGCGTGGAGCGATTTGATTTGAGGGATTGAATAGTTTGAACTCAAATAGGCCGAAGCAACACGTGGATCAATCCAGATGATATCAAACACGTCTTTCAGCTCAAACCCTAAGGTCGTCCTCGCCTTGCAATCGCCCCACGCGTCCCACCAGTGGTCCTTTGGGGCGCAGGTTCTTGGCGCGCTCAATGCCTGTGATCCTCGGCTTTGGCCAGACCGCGTTGGGCGCGATGATGCAGAGATGCGCAAGAAATTACCCTGTGAACATGTGGCGGACCTTGAGCCAATATGGGCGCAAGAGGCAGACGCCAACGTTGCCACCCCAAAGGGCGTGATTTCGACCCTGTTTTTGAAGCGTTCAAAGCCTCTGCAAGCTCATGCGGCGATTAACTTCATGTCGGAAAATGCGCGCGGCGACCGGCTGTCCAGCACCTTCAAGCTCGAAAGCAAGTTTGATCCAAAGATCGACTATGACGGACTTTTCGAGGCGCTCTGCGCACTCTACCGTCCAACTCGGGCTTATCTGCATTTGGTGGTTGCCCAAGATCGCTGGCAAGGCGGCGACCTTGCCCTGTCCGAAGAGGACAGCCAACGCATGATCCAAGGGTTGCCACCGGTCAATCAGAACCTGATCGCGATGCAAAACTGGGATCATTTCGGAGCGGGCAGCTTTGGCGCACTATGGGATCCCAAGACCTTCAATTTGGGCCAAACAAGCTATTTTGCGGCAACGGATTTGACGCCGGAAACCGTCGCAAACTTGCGCGCCGAAAACATCAACGTAACGGGAAGCGAAGACGGATACTATATTCGCTTGGCTAATACACTGGGCAGCGTAAGAGAAGATTTTCCAACCTTTTCGCGCAGTCGAAAGTTGGCGAAGGAGATTATCGGGCTGGAGCGTTTTGAGATCAAAGAAGAACCAGACGCCTAGCGTCGCATCTATGGTCGCTTCTTAGTGAAATTATGTCTTTCAGGGTCAGCCAGGAACGCCAGGCGTGGATAGTATCCCGAGACGCGGAACTTTGTTCTTCGGCCTCGGCTTGTCCGCAGTTACAGGGCGGCGATCATCGCCGAGTGCATGGTTGCAGTGTTGCAAATGGCGGCGACGGTTTCCAGTGTCTTGAGGCGCCGCGTGATCGCACAAACAAAGTTTTTTTTCGGCATCATGGCCCCGACCAAGCGCGTCACCGTAGCACTAGGATCTTTGGGCTCGCAGCCGACATCCGACAGTTTTGATCGGATCACCGAAGCCAGCCCAATGCGGAAGAGGTGGATGGCTTCTGCTCCGCAAGCATCGAATGTGCCAAAGTGCAGTTTTTAAGAACTGCTAAGAACGGAACCACCCAATGACGGTAAGAACCGTCGGCCTTGAACTGGCCAAGGATGTTTTTCTGTACTCCGTCACGGCCTTTGAGACGGACAGCATTGTTTTGCCAAAGTAGCGTCTTTCGTTCGTCGCAAGCTTTGAAATGCTATGAGACGGGAAAGTAGACCGGGCCGAATGGATCGGCTGACAGACTTGTAAAAACGAAATCAAACGCAAAACACGACGGAAGCACTCCGCAGAAGAGAAGATCCACACCGCAACAGCCCGGAATTCGTCCATCCATTTCAACCGCTCTCGAGATAAACCCTGCCGGCCAGAGCATAGTCAATCTCCTTTGTTGCAGTAAATGCTATCAAAGGAACAACATCAAACCGCGACAAGTCCAAAGTCGCTCATTCAGGTTTGCAAGGTTGTTTCACTCACAGCGACTTAATAGCCAGTCGGCAAGTATTTTCGCTTTGGCTCTCAGATCGCGATCAGAGAGTAGATAATACGCCAAAGGAGTGCACTCTTCCGCATAAAGCTCTTCAAAGCTACCCAACTTCAAATCTGTTTGTACGAGCGAGCGAGATTGCAAAGACAGGCCGTGACCCGCTCTTGCGGCGGCAATCACCAATGAGTTTGTAGGGTAATGCCTGTTGTCTGAAGCATCAAAATCCAAACCATGCCTTTCTGCCCAATCCCGATGTTCGTGACGCGTAGTCTCAAAAAGCCAAGGATAATCACTTAGTAGTGCTAGGTCTCGCGTTGCCGTTCCGACAACTAAACCTGGCTTTGCAACGACCACGTATTCGGCAGATGCAAGACGGGTTGCCTCTACCCCAGACCATCGGCCCGTCCCGTAGCGGATTGCAAGATCAAAGGGCTCCTTGCTAGGGTCAGCCAATGAGAGGCTGGGTGTCAAACTAACATCAATACCCGGATGTTCCCTCCAGAATTCTTCAAGCTTGGGCATCAGCCAAATTTCAGCAAAGCTTGGAGGCAACGCTATCCCAACAGGGCGGTTTTCGTCCGAATCCGCTAAGGCATGAACGCCTCGGGCAAGGGTTTGAAAGCTTTGCGCTGTCGTCTCCGCCAGCGCCCTTCCTTTAGAAGTAAGTTCCAGACTATTTCCATGTCTCTTAACGAGTTTTGTTGCAAGCCGACCCTCCAAGCCTCTCACATGCTGTCGAATGGCCGCCTCTGTGACATTCAACTCCCTCGCTGCACCTGAAAAGCTGCTGGCTCGCGCGACGGCATCAAACGCTCTCAAAGCGTGCAACGAGGGGATCGTTCGCCAATCCATATCGAAGTTTGACTTCCAGTTCAAAAATTCATTCTGCTTTGATTGTAAGTACAACAGCTGAAAAGATAAAGATGCAAACCTAATTCGAGATGAGGTCGCTATGGATATCGATGTTTGGCTTACATTTTGCTTGGCAGCGACAGCGTTGTTGGCTGTACCCGGGCCGGTTGTGATGCTTCTTTTTGGCTACTGCCTTGCAGGAGGGAAAAAGGCCGCTAGTGCTGCGATCCCCGGGGTCGTTCTGGGTGACCTAGTGGCTATGACTCTGTCGCTGCTCGGAGCGGGAGCCTTACTACAATCTTCCGCTGTCTTGTTCATGGTCCTTAAATACGCCGGAGCGGCTTATCTCATTTGGCTCGGCTTTCGGCTATTCAAAAGCGGCAATGAGACAAAAACGCCGTTCACGATGCCCGAAGCCACTTCTCGCAAGAAAATAATGCTGAGCGCGTTTCTGGTAACCGCGCTAAATCCCAAAGACATCATCTTCTTCGTCGCGTTCCTTCCTCAGTTCGTTGACCCTACTCAGGTACTTGTGCCGCAGTTTCTGGTGCTTGAAGCAACCTTTGCTGCTCTGGTTCTTTGCTCGACAGCCGTATGGGTCTTCTTGGCAGATAACGCGATGAACCGCCTCAGCAACCAAAGGAACCAAAGGCTCATTGCAACTTGTGGTGCAGCTTGGCTTGCAGGCGCTGGGGCCTTCACCGCAGTAAACATCTGAACTCAAGGGAGAATCACAAATGGCAGAAATCACAATCCCAACCATCGAAAGCAGTAGACTTGTGTTCAGGGAATTTAGGCAAAGCACGGACTTTGAATCTTACGCTCGTTTCTATGCTACTGATTCCACAAAATACTATGGCGGCCCTCTGGAGCGATCACTTGCTTGGCGCGCTGCGGCGACAATGATGGGTCACTGGGTTCTCCGTGGTTTTGGTGCGTGGGCTGTCGAAGAAAAGGCGACTGGGGATTTCTGTGGGATTGTGGGTCTTTGGCAACCAGAGGGATGGCCACAGCGTGAGGTCACGTGGGCCATAGTTTCCGAGAAGCAAGGTAAGGGCTTTGCTTACGAAGGAGCGTTGCGAGCGCGGAAATATGCGCACGAGACTCTCGGCTGGAAAGACGTTCACAGTTGCATCCTAGACGGAAATAAGCCGTCGATCAGTTTAGCCGAAAAACTAGGAGCGACGCTGGAACGGAAGGAGCATCACCCGTCGCGTGGCACATTTCTGATCTACCGACATTCCCAAGAAGATGCATACAACTGATCAGAAAACATCTCTATTTTTATTCGATTACGGAAAAAATAATGAAGCTCTGCACTTCCACCTTGTCGATTGCATTACTACCTCTTGCCTTGCTCGCGAATCCACTGTTTCCCAATTCAGTTGAGTCCAACGATCTTGATTTTATATTACCCCATGACCCCGGTGCCTGTTGGTCGATTGACTATAACGGGGTTGAGCGTACAGAAATGTACGACCCCAGACGAAACAGTCTTTTTGTCGATGACGCGCTGCGTTTTTTGATATCCTTCCCAGATCAACAGATGCGCATCAACGTGCACCCAGCAGTCGGCGATCCGGAAATGCGGGCCAGCCAAATCGCAGCGTCGATTTCCAGGCTACCAGCGCAAATGAGAAACGGAGTGGCCTACGTGAACATCCTAGATGGGAACGGGTCAGCATGGGAAGAGTCAGCGGGTGGCTTTTTCACCGTCTACGATCAACTTATGGAACGAAGATTGGCAGAACATGACTTGGATGAGACCGTTTTTCACGAGGCCGCTCATTTGTTCCTTGAACCAGTCATCGGACGAGATCCCGACTGGTCATCCAATCAGCGGGCCGACGGAGCATTCATAACTGAATACGCGGCCGAGAACCCCACAAAAGAAGACCTCGCCGAAAGCGCCCTTTTTGCATGGACGATGCTACACCACCCTGGTCGCCTTCCCCCACATGTCGAAAGCGCTGTGCGAGATATTATGCCAAATCGACTGGATTATCTTGGAAACATACTGGCAGATCTTGTGCGGCCATCTTGCTACTGAGCGCGGCGACAAAAGCATCTGTTTCGTCCAGAGCCATCTTCCACCAAAGGAGGTAAACTTTGAAAGCGCCAAGCACACCCGCTGGATTTATTCGTTCTCCATCGCTACAGACCGGTTTGTAATGACTTTACAACCACTTCCGTGCGCATCATCTCCATCTGGAAAAGCTTCAATTTCGATAGTGTATTCATAATATGCTAGAATCTGTGCCGCCGCTGCTGGAGCAACCATTGCAGCCTCACACGGATCATATATGACCCAAGCTTGCAGCAATTCACCAGTCTCGAGGAGCTCTCGAAATCTATCGCTGCCGTCAAAAGCTTGCGTCATGTTGAGGCTTGGTTGTTCCTCGTAGTCAACCGTCCGCTTCGCGGTGACCGAACATCCGGTGTCGTGGTAGCTCCACACCGGGTCTGCATGAATTGTGATGGCGTAATTCACGCCCAACAACTCGTTTGCGATAGATCGCTCTGCATTCCCCAAATCTAAAAGGCAAGATTGGCGTGCGATTATGGCCCGGGATTGATCCGTTAGGTGTGTGCTCGAACTTTCTGGCGGATAGAGTGTCCAACCACGTGAATTGTCAGTATCTGCCGCAGCAGAAGGCAACAAAAGATAGCAAGCCATTCCCAGAATCGTTGCAAAGGGTTTTCCTGTAGTCACTAACATCGACCTAGAGGTCTCAATAGACTTAGAAAATGAATAAGTCATTCCTTTTCCGTTTTCCATTCTGCGATGCGTTAATAGTGATATCAAAGTTCTGGTTTGACAAGAAGGACAAGCGGCATTTGTCCCCTCAGCGAATATCGGTTTCTTGCCAGTTCGGTGGAAGACAACGTGCTGTGGACCCAAGAATTGACAGAATGAATCAATCGCGAATGCTTATATTGTTAGATCAGTCGCGCTTTTTCATGTCGGCCTCTGATCTGTGTCGCAAGCACAAGATCAGCGATGCGACCTTTTACGACTGGCGGCGCAAGTTCGGTGGCATGGAGGTGGTTAATGCCAAACGGCTGATGGTGCTGGAGACTGAGAACGCGAAGCTCAAGAAGATACTGGGATCGAGGCCTTGTTCATCATTGGTCCGAGAACAATGGTCGAGCACTTCTGAGGCCCGGTGCGCGCCGCAAGGCAGTGGATCATTGCCCGTCAGGCGATTTGGCGAAGCTAATTCTGCCGAAAGGAGGGGCCATAAAGCGGAATGGATACGGGCAACGGCGTCCCAGTACGCTCGCGAGGATCGACCCGCGCGTGTATCGTCGGCAACCGGCCAGGCAGCAGGACACCGACCTGCGGATGCGCTTGAAAGAGCTGTCCGCCAAGCGACGGCGCTTTGGCTATCGACGGCTGCACATCCTGATGAAGCGTGAGACTTGGGAGATGAACTGGAGGAAGCTGTATCGCATCTTCCGCGAGGACGGCCAGGTCGAATGGCATTACATCGCACCAGACAAACCGATGCAGAAAGGCTTCGTGGAGAGCTTCAATGGTCGCCTGCGTGACGAATGCCAGAACGAACACCTGTTCTCGACCCTCTTCCATGCCCGCCATCTGATTGCGCAATGGCGTGACGACCATAATCACCACCGCCTCCACTCGCGCCTCGACGGGCTCACACCGCGGGAGTATCATCAACGCTCAAGAGAGGACCAAAACCGGAACAGCGCTAACCTATCAACACGGACTCCAAGAGGAGCAGGGCAGGATCAGGCACCGAAGTTCCATATCATAAATAGACACACGGCCATTACCCAATCAACGACCGCGCAGAATGGGATGTACCAGCGCGGCATGTCAGTATCGATGAGGTTATTATGCAGGACATCCCAACAGCCATGCAAAGCAAGTGCAGCAATAATGACTGACGGGTAACCGTTGATCCCGACCCAAGCAGCGACTGCAAATCCAACTGCGGTCGAGAGTTCTACCACGATACTTCGAACACGCCCATCTCTGAACGCATATCCTATGTAGACTCCTGCGATAAGAACCAATGTGATTGCTGCCAGTTGATGTGAAAGCTCAGGCGAAAGCCAAAAATGTATAGGTAATGGTATTATGCCAAGGACGACGCCTGACTGAACAGGCAAGCGGGAAAGAATGAGTGTGTTTTTAGCCATATCTGACACTCATTGAGTTTTCAGTATTGGTCAACACGGGCTCAGTGTGGACCTGTCGCAGCGTGGCGTTGGATACTTCAGCACCGTTTGCCCCGTCAATACCTGCCCATTGCGGACATTGACCATGCTAGTTCTTTCATCTTCGGTTGCCCGAGGTGACAATTTGGCCACGCCACAAGGCTGGTACAACCCCTCGCGCAGGCATTCCGCTTTGGGCTACAAGTCACCGATCAACTACGAAAGGACCGCCGCTGAAGGGCTGGAATCTCTAAGTCCATAACCGTCCACGAAACCAGGGGAACTCCAGAATCCGAAAGACCTTGTGGCAAGGGTCAAGAGATACTTGTGCGCCTCTGCAAAGCAATTGAAACTGAACCGCCTAAGACGGACGATGCGCTCTTGGCGTCAACCCAGTCTGCAGGCCGAGAATTTGGTCGATTGGGCAATGAGGTCGCCCGAGCTGACAGCGAATTTGAAACCGTAGCCGTAAAGACCATCGTGCTCAATTTTGACGCCATCGTACGCGCCTACGGGTTTACTATCGACTTGGAAAGGTCAATTGAACCTGTTTCATTTAGTGGGTTTGGGCTCGGAGCTGCCTTGCGGCGGTGCAGCGCTCAATTTTGGATGGATGCGCAGCATTTCGGGGCACCCTGACCGCCCTAGATGGCGACAGTCAGCCCAGAGCGGACCAACATCCCTTAAATCGAATCCGCGAAGGCTCCCCTTCCCTGCGCGGTTGACGAACTGATAAGTTGCGGAATGAAGCTGCCGTTCTAAATTTTAGTATAGCCGCTTGGACCAAGACGTTTGATCGACGGATACCTGAGCCGCAAATAAGCTAAGATCCCGCTTAGTTCGCTCTCAAGGTCGATATCGGTAGGACACTGTAGAATGCTCACTTCGGAGACATCCTCCATATAGCTTCGCGCTGTAATCTGTGTACCCGTATGTTCAAAGGTGTATAGCAAGTAATTGTAAAAGTAGGAGCATTCCCCCGTCCTTAAATCGAGGTCTGTATCAACGAGATGCTCAACCTTGCTTGGCAATTGTTCAATAGGACCATTCACAGTAAGTGTTCTTTCTTCGCGATGCCTCAGGATGTTGCGGGCAATGTTTCAATGATCAATAGGTGCCATCTCGCAGCAGCAGCATCAATCGAGCATCTTGGTAAGTTTGGGCTCTTCGCGGCCATCAGAGGCGGTGCCACATCCGCCGTGCCACGCTGTTGCGCCACATTCAGGAGCGGCCCAAAGCCGACCTTGAGCAGGGAATTCAGATGCTGCAACCGCAGCCCGCATTGCTGCCATTCGCTGCAGTAGCATCGCAGTGGGCGGCTCGGACTCACACTCTGCGGGACAAAGCGCCCTTTCGCAACGATAATCGGAAGGGGCGCATTTGTGCGCTTACGGACCTTCAGCCTTTTACCCGATTTGATCACGATTTGCGCACCCCAGGTATCGGCACTCTCTCTTAAAGCAGGCAGCCTGTCCGATCCTTCTACTCGCTGACCTATCTTAATGGCGAAGGTCTGTCTGGGTCTGCAATCTTGGCCCCCACGTCGCGCTGATCAACGTGGTACCGCCTGAATTATCTAAACTTGGGCATGTGTTCTTTTGGCAAGCGTGCTCCGAAATGGCAGATAACCTGTGATGAAATCCGCTGACCGCATGCGATCGCATCCGGCTGATCCATGCCTGACAGTCGCGCCGCCAAGTAGCCCGCATTGAAAGCATCCCCCGCGCCTGACGTATCGCGAATGTCACTGACGGGCGGCGTCGGGACGGAAATTTCGGCCCCGTCCGAGCACGCCAGAACCGCGCCTGCGCCATTCTTGATAGCGATTTCGGTGACCCCGGCCTGCGCAAACCGATCTAAGGTCGCATCCGGTGACGCATCTCCCCACAGCGCAGCCTCGTCATCAAAGCTGGGCAGCGCGATGTCCGTGATCTCGAAGAACCGGGCAAGCGTGTCGCGTGTCTCGGTTGTGCTGCTCCACAATCTGGGCCGCACGTTGGGATCGAACGACACCCGCGCACCGCGCAGGCGGGCCTGCGCCAAGGCCTCCCAAAGGCGGGCGCGTCCGTCGGGCGGCAGGATCGCCAGGGTGATGCCGGACACATGGATCAGCCCCGCGCCCCGCGTCACGTGGTCCAGCCACGCGGCATCATCCGCCAGAAGGCGGGCGGCAGAGAGTTTGCGCCAGTAGTGAAAATGCCGCTCCGCCCCGTCCAGTTCGATCATGTAAAGGCCCATGGTGCGGTTCGCGTCCCGCGCGACGCAGGCCATATCCATGCCGTCCGCCGAAAGCCCTTGGGTGAAGTTGTCCGAGATCGTGTCGGACCCGACCTTAGTGGCAAACCCGAGGGGAAAATCCGGTCCCAGCAGTTGCGCCATATGCCACGCGGTGTTGAACGTATCCCCCGCAAAGCCGCGCTTATAGGTCCCCTCACCCACCACGGCCATTTCAATCATTGCCTCACCGATGGCGACGGTTCGGTTTGAGCCGAACGAGAGCACTGTCATACGTCCCCGCTGTGCAAATCATAGATGCCACCGGTCAACCATGCGGGCCAGTCGCGCTCGAAAAACGACTTGGCGTCTGCATCAAACGTGCGGTTCGGACGGGTCGTAATGGTCATTTCGCCATCCTGCAGACGCACGAGGATTTGTGACGTTTTGTCGACTTCCCGTTCGGGCCGGAACCGGACGTCAGGCAAGGGGCCGCTGCGGGCCTGCGGCAGGGCCGCCCCGTCGAGGTCACAAATGGCACGCGCCCCGCGGCTGCCACCGCCCTGCGCGATGTAGTGGTCAAGGGCCGTCAGCACCGCCTGCGATGCAAGGGCCATCTGTTGCCACTGCAGGGCACGCCCGGCCTCACTGTGGCGGGCAAAGGATATCCCGTTCTGACGGATCAGGTCGCTTAACCTTTCCGCCTCTTGCCGTGCCCGCGCAACGTTTTGAGGCGTACACAGGATGCCGGCATGGTCGCTCATCCGCGCCTGAACCTCAGCGCGCACGTCCTTCATGCCGATGGGGCTGGCGCTTTGCAAGGTCGCTTCGATGTCGTGCAATGCGTCGGCTGTCGGGCCGCAGACATCAGCACTGGACGGGGTCTTGGCACGCCTGCTGGCGGCGATGTGTTCGGCTACGCGGGTGCCAAAGACCTGCCCTGCGTTCAGCGCGGAACCGCCGGGGCGGGTGGCCCCGTGGGTGCCCGCGGCCTCACCCACCGCGTAGATGCCGGCGATGTTTGTGCGCCCCCATGTGTCGACCGCGATCCCGCCATTCATGTGCTGGTTATTCACCGCGAATTCCAACGGATTGGCGGTGATATCAACTTTGTAGCGTTTGTAGAGTTCAATCGCGAGCGGGTTCATATGGCGCAACCGGTCAATAGGAGAGGCCTGCGTCGCCCCCGCATAGGTCAGATAGCTGCGTACATCCTCGTCCAACCGATCAAGGCTGAACGGCTGGTCCCCCGGCACGGGCAAAATGTTGCGGTTGAAGTCCATAAAGACCCGCCGCCCCTTCTTGCCCTCCTCGAAGACCGCCAGATCAACAAGGCTGGATTGAAAATCCAGCATCCGGCTGGCATGGAACGGCCATTGGTATCCCTTGCGGAAAACGTTCGACGCCATCTCTTGGGTGGTGCGGTAATAGTCGCCAAGAAAGTGGTGTTCGGCCCCGTCCGCGTCCACGGAATAGATGTGCGGGATGACCTGCACATAAGTGCCCGACAGGTTCCACGGGAACCCCTCGCGCCGCGTGCCGATCCCGAACTGGCTTTCAGTGATGTTGACCAGTTCCAGCCCCGCCTCAAGCGCCAGCCCAAGGGTTCCAAAGCATCCATTCGGAAAAACGCTGTCGCGATAAAGCTCGCCCGGACCACCCGCTGCAAAGACGAGGGCTGTGCATTGAAACAGCGCGAGCCCGTAAGGGTTCGCATCCGAAGCTGTCTTTGGACGGATCGCCAGAACCCCCACCACACGCGCGTGATCGCCTGGCCTTTCGGTCAGCACCTTTATGGCTGTTGTCTGGTTGTAAAACGGAATGTCGAGGCGCAGCGCCTCTTCGGCCAGCGCCTTGACCATCAGCCGCGACGTGCGCGGCCCGCAAGACGTGGCGCGCCCGACTTCGTCGTGGTCCGTCTGATAGCGCAGCGTGCCGCCCAGTTCATCCTGCGGCAGCGGCAACCCAAGATATTGCAAAGACGCCATCGCGCGGATCGATCCGACCGCTTCGATATAGGCGGTGTCTTCGTCCATCGCCCCACCCGCGCCGATCGCAGCGGCCATAGCCTGAAAATCGTCTCCGTGGTCCTTGGTGTTGGCGGTATGTAGGGTCTGTTTGTCCGACCCTGAACAGGCCGAGGTGCCGCCCCACGCGCTTTGGCTGATGATGGTCACATCCACATCGCGGCGCTTCATCTCGACGGTGGCCCGCAGCCCCGCAGCCCCGCTGCCGATCACAAGGCTGCCGCTGCGAAACACCGGAATGTCATATCCGGCGATCCGCATCTTGTCGGCCGCTTCCGGTTCACCCTTCAGGCGGGGTATGGTCACATCGGTCAGTTCATCCAGAATATGTTGGGGAACAGACAGACTCATGGGATGTCGACCCAGCGTTGTTGGGCAGATGAGTCCATGCAGGCGTCCACGATCTGGCAAATGTGGTGCCCTGTCTCGAAGGTCGGCCACATGGGCTGATTGGACACGATCGACCGCAGCACTTCGGCGGCCTCGATGATCTTGCTTTCGTTATATCCAAGGGCAAAATTTGGGAGCGGCAGGAAAGCGCGATAGGTTTCATGTTCGGGGCCCACGTCAATCTCGCGGTAACCGCGACGCCCGACCTTGTCGTCGTTGGTATAAAACCGCAGCCGGTTCACCTCGTCATAGGTGTAGGCCAGACTGCCCTTTGTGCCGTAGATTTCGTAGGTCTGCATGAACTTGCGGCCCGTCGCAACGCGGCTGAAATCCACAAGGCCGCGTGCGCCATTGGCAAATCTGCACAGAATGTTGGAGCCGTCGGGGTTGGTGATGTCTGACCAATTCTCATCCCCGTTCAGGACGGTGTCTTCGCCATATCCGATTCCGTCAACGACGGGGCGCTTTTTCGTGACGATGAAATTGTCCGCGATCAAGGAACTCACCTTGCCGACCAGAAATTCCATGAAGCTAAACACGTGACTGCCTGTGTCACCGATGATGCCCGTCGGCGCGAGGTCCCCGTTTGCGCGCCACATGTAAGGGGCCAGCGGATCGCCATACATATCGACATGCTGGCAGGCTTTGAACAATTTGATGTCCCCGATCTCTCCGGCGTCGATGATCTCTTTTGCAAGATCATGCACAGGGTTGCGCGGGAAAGCATGGCCGACGCGGGTCATTAGCCCTTTTTCACGGGCAATATCAGCCAGTTCGCGCGCTTGCGTGGCCGTATCGGCCAGCGGTTTCTCGCAATAGACGTGTTTTCCTGCCAAAAGTGCGGCCTTGGCGACCTCGTAATGCAAGCTGTCCGGCAGGCAGATGTCGATCAGATCAATGTCGGGATCGGCGACAGCCTCTTGCCATGTGCTCAGGATTTTTGCATCCGGCGCACGGAACGCAAGACTCTTGGCAGCGTCGGCGTTTGCCTCGATCAAGGCCACGACCCGCGCGGTTCCGCCACTGTCTCCGAAGAAATGCGGAAACGTCTGAAAGGCCATTGTGTGCACCTTGCCCATCCATCCGGACGCACCCAAAATAGCAACTTTGATCTCTTTCATGTGCCTCTCCTTCTGTGTTTAACCGCCGCTTGGAACCTTCCACACTTTGTTCAAAGCGACCCAAGCTGCAACGCTTTCGAATTATGTCTGATCAGCCCCGCTTGAGGCCCGCTTGATAAGTTTCACAGGGCTGCGCGCGGTCATTTGCGGCGCAACACCGTCCTTGACCCATGCCAGGATCTGTTCGGCGGCCGACTTGGCAAAATCGGGGATATTGCAGCTGACCGAACTAAGCGGCGGATAGCTGTCCTGACAATCCTCGATGTCATCGAAGCCCACCACACGCAGATCGCGGCCCGCCGTCACGCCCAGTTCGGGGCACGCGGACAGCACACCAAGGGCCACCAGATCGTTAAAGCAGATCACCCCGTCGACGTCCGGATAGTCGGCCCGAAGCTTGGCCGCCATTGCCTTGCCGAAGGACCGCGTTGCCTGCCCTGTCAACACCACGGGCGCGGTGCCCGTATCAGCCAGCAGGGCAAGGTATCCGCTCATACGTGCTTCGGTCACGGGTCGCCCCTCAAGCCCGCCAAGGAACGCGATGCGCTTGCACCCCATTTCAAGAAGGTGTTCCGCTGCCATCCGTCCACCACGTTCGTAATCGGGGGCGATAAATGGAATGTCATGACCTTCGGATTTCAACGCGCGGAAGACCTGAAGCGTCGGTGTATTGGCCGATTTCAGGACTGACACCGCCCCTTCATCGTCACCGTAACTGGGCGAAATGATAAAACCGGACACGCCGTGTTCAACCAGCGATGAAATCATGCGGGTCTGTAATGCTGGATCTTCGTCCGAGTTCGCAAGGACGGTGGCAAAGTCGTTGCGGGCCAGTTCCATCTGCAAAAGGGCCGCGAATTCGGTGAAGAACGGGTTGCGCAAATCGTTGATCACCAGCCCGATCAGCCCCGATGACGCAGATCGCAGCGTCGCCGCCGAACGGTTATAGACATATCCGATGTCGGCCATCGCCTTGCGAACGGTCTGTCGCGTCGTTTCCTTGACCGCATCATTGCCTTGCAAAACAAGGCTGACGGTGGATTTCGACACCCCTGCCTTCTTTGCAACATCCAAGATTGTCGGCCTCGCGTTCATCGCTTTGCTTCGTCCCTTTGTTCGCCGACCTCAGACTGGCAGATCAAGCACCAGTATGCCATCAATCCCGCCGACAGCATTGGCCACCAACTGTGCACCCAGCGCCTTGTGGTCTTCGTGATCGGCATAGGTCTGAAGCGCAGCCCAATCATCAAAATCAATGACGAAGCCGTGCATGTAGCCGCGTTCGATCTGCTCGGGGCTTTCTGAACGCCCGCCCGTAAACCCCTGGGCGCCCGGCAACTTGTCGGCAACCGCAGACAGGCCCTCATAGATTTGGGCAATCCTGCCTTCGGGTGTTTCCGGTTTGAATTTGGTCAGTACAATGTGGCGGATCATGCTTTCATTCCTTGATCTTGTTTAATCATATCGGCGGCCTTTTCACCGATCATCATCGAGGGGGCGTTGGTATTCGACGAATTGACGGTCGGCATGATCGACGCATCTGCAATCCGCAGCCCGTCGATCCCCTTGAACCGCAACCGCGTATCCACGACGGCTGCGTCATCACTGCCCATCCGGCAGGTGCCTGCGCAGTGGTGCGACGTCTTGGAATGCACGCAGATGAAATCGAAATACTCCTCGTCCGTCCGCACATCCGGCCCTGGCAGGCGTTCGGCCATGATGAACGGTGCTAGCGCCTCCTGCGCAAGGACGCGTTGCACCAGCTTCAGCCCGCGGATCGACATTTCCCGGTCATAGGGGTCCGACAGGTAATTGGGGTCGATCAAGGGCATATCGGCGGGGCTGTCACTTTGCAGGCGAACGGTGCCGCGCGATCTTGGCCGCAGGTGGCAGGCATTTAACGTGACACCGCCATTGGGCATCGCCGCAACCCCTGCTTCAATGCCCGTGCCAAGGCCCAGATGCATCTGGATATCGGGGGAGCGGGCATTTTCGTCCGCATACCAGAACCCGCCCGTTTCAAACAAGCTCGAGGCAACTGGCCCTTTGCGGGTCAGCAAGTATTGCAGCCCTGCAAAAGCAGACAAATGCAGTTTGGCAAAGCGATCATAGGTGTGCGGGCCGGTGACTTCGCAGATCGCATAGAGATCAAGGTGATCCTGAAGGTTCGATCCAACACCCGGCTGGTCGAATACCACATCGATCCCAAGGGGCGCCAACGCATCGGCAGGCCCGATTCCCGACAGTTGCAACAAACGGGGCGAACCGATCGCGCCAGAGGACAGGATCACCTCACGCACCGCCGTGATCGAGCTGCCGTTCGCCATTTCGACACCCGTCGCACGGCCGTTTTCCACCGTGATCCGACGCACGTTGGCCTGCGTGCGGATTGTCAGGTTCTTTCGGCCCTTTGCGGGGGCCAGAAAGGCCATGGCTGCCGACGACCTGCGCGCGTTGCGTTGGGTCAGTTGGTAATACCCCGCACCGTCCTGCTTGGGTCCGTTGACGTCGGTTGTCTTGGGAATTCCGACCTGTCCCGCCGCTTCGATGAAGGCATCACAGATGGGCAGCGGGGCTGCCGGTATCGACACACCCAACGGGCCGCCCTTGCCATGGAATTCCCCGCCGTACACATCGTTGTCCTCGGACTTCTTGAAATAGGGCAGGACGTCAGCGTAACTCCAACCTTCGCAGCCCATCTGGCGCCATTCGTCGTAGTCTTGCGCGGCCCCACGTGTATAAATTTGCGCGTTGATCGCGGACCCGCCGCCAATCACCTTGGCCTGCGTATAGTTGAAGACCTTGCCCTGCATCGACCGCTGCGGCACCGTCGACCAGCCCCAGGAACCGATCCCCTTGGTCATCTTGGCAAATCCTGCCGGCAGGTGGAAAAACGGGTGCCGATCGCTGCCACCCGCCTCGAGTAACAGCACCTGCGCGTCGGGGATTTCAGACAGACGCGCCGCGATGACAGACCCCGCAGACCCGCCACCGATCACGATAAAATCATAGCCTTGGGTCGTCATGCCGCAAAGTCCGCTTCTTGAATATGGCGCCCAGCCCGCAGCGCGAGCGCCGCGATCGTCAGTGCGGGATTAACGGCTGCCGAGGTCGGCAAGACCGACGCATCGACGATGTAAAGGTTCTTGTGGTCGTGACTGCGGCAGAAGGTGTCGACCACACTGGTTGCGGGGTCCGCGCCGATCCGCGCCGTGCCGCATTGGTGCGACGGCGTGCGCCGATCAAAGGCCTGCGAAATCACAATCGGAAACCCGATCTTGCGCAGCGCCTGCTTCAGCTTGGCCACAAGCTGCAGATGGGCGTTCCAGTTGGACCGCTGCCAATCCAGCTTGATCTGACCACCCCGAACCGTCACCCGACTGTTCGGGGTGGGCAGGTCTTCGGACATGGCATAAAAGTCAAAACTGCGTGCGGCGATCAAATGGGCCAGCCAACGCGGCAGGTTGCTATTGGCCGCTAGGATCGGGCCGGTGATCTTGCCCAGCATCTGCACGTTGCCCAACGGCGGGTGCGCATTGGACCCCAGATAGAAATCGTTCATCATCAACGTCTTCTGATAGACACAGCGGTTACGACGCAGCGGGTGCAGCGCGATCACCGCCGAACAATTATGGTTCATGAAATTGCGTCCTACTTGATCTGAATGGTTCGCAACCCCCGTGGGGCAGTCCTCGTTGGCCGACCCGAGCAGCAGTGCAGCACTCTGCACGGCCCCAGCCGCCAGAACGACAAGTGGGGCGTGCAAGGTTTCGACGCCCTGCGCGGTCTTCACCACCACGCCGGAAACAACCTCGCCCGACACCTCGATCTTTGTAACGTGGCAGCCTGTGCGCAGCTCTACGTTGGGATGGGTCAGCGCCGCCTTCAGCCCGCAGGTTTCCGCATCCATCTTGCCGCCGCAGGTGTTGGGGTAGGCATCCCATGTGGTCTGCCCCGCAGAAAGCCAGCTGTCGATATCCAACCCCAATGGGATCGACGACGGATGAAAACCGGCTTTGGTCAAATGCGCCCGCAGATCTGAAATCTCGGGCTCGTCCGGCACGGGGCCGTGGGCGTAGCCGCCCGAATGGGCAGGTTCTGTCGGGTCGGTGCCCGTCGCACCACGCACAGCATAAAGCTGTTCGGCGGCCTGATAATCGGGTTCAAGCGTGTCATAGCTGATCGGCCAGCCCGGCGTGGTGCCGCCCCGATGACGCACAGCACCAAAATCGGCCTCGCGGTAGCGGATCAGGGCCGCGCCGTAGAACTTGGAATTGCCACCAACGTTGTAGTAATTCCCAGGATTGAACGGTTTGTCCGATCCGTCCAGCCACGTTTCTTCGGGGCGAAAGACACCTCGTTTGAAAATCGCCTCTGCATCGCGGTCATGGGCGGAGGGAGGCAGATGCTCCCCCCGCTCAAGGATCAGAATATGCCGCCCCGTCGGGGCCAACGCCGCAGCAAGCGTCGCCCCGCCCATACCAGAGCCAATGATGATGACGTCCGGTTGCATCAGGGCGCAATTCGCGCTTCGGTCTTGGGATCAAAGGCGACTGCCTTTTCCATGTTCACCGCAAAGGTGAATTCCGCCCCCGGGCGCACGTTCGCGTCAGATCGCATCCGCGCGATCACATCCTTGCCACCCATCGTCATCGTCACGAAGGTGTCCGATCCGGCCGGTTCCGTCACGACGATCTCGTTCGTCATATGGGCGATGTTCTTCGATTTGCGATCCGCGCCGTCCTCGTCGGTGATCGTTTCGGGCCGGATACCAAGCAGAATGTCCTTGCCCGCCCAGTCCATCATGTTGTCCTGACTGAACGGCAGTGACGTCAGTGTTCCATCCTGCAACGCGACCTGCGCCATGGGACGCCCGTTTTCTGCCACAACTTTGGCAGGAATGACGTTCATCGCGGGTGATCCCATGAAGGTCGCCACAAAAATGTTTGCAGGCGTGTCATAGATTTCCTGCGGCGTGCCAAGCTGCTGCACATAGCCGCCGTTCATCACAGCAATTCTGGTCGAAAGCGTCATCGCCTCAATCTGGTCGTGGGTGACGTAGACCATGGTGGTGCCAAGTTTCTGGTGCAGTTTCTTGATCTCGGTGCGCATGTCGACGCGCAACTTGGCGTCCAAGTTGGATAGCGGTTCGTCAAACAGGAACACATCAGGATTTCGCACCAGGGCGCGCCCCATGGCGACCCGTTGGCGCTGACCACCAGAAAGCGCACCGGGTTTGCGATCCAGCAGTGGCGTGATCTGCAACAGTTCGGCGACGTCGTTCATGGCCTTGTCACGCTCTGCCTTGGGCGTGCCGTGCATCTCAAGACCGAAGGTGATGTTCTTGGCCACTGTCATGTTCGGGTAGAGCGCGTAGGACTGGAACACCATCGCGATGTTGCGCTTGGACGGGTGCACGCCGTTCATCACGTCGCCCTTGATGCGGATTTCGCCGCTGGTGATTTCCTCCAACCCCGCAATCATATTCAGGAGCGTGGACTTGCCGCAGCCCGACGGGCCGACAAGAACAAGGAACTCACCCTCTTCGACGGTTATGTCGACCTTATGCAGGACTTCGACTGCGCCATAGGCCTTGGTGGTGTTGTCGATCTCTAGAAAGCCCATTTTCTTTTGCTCCTTCGTCGCGGGACGCGGGCTGGACCGCCCACGCCCCGACAATTTCTATTTTGCCAATTCGACGGCTTCAGCCAGAAGCTCTACGGCCTCTTGTGGCGTCATGTCCGTATTGAAAAATTCGGTAATCACATCCGTCGCAGCGGCGGCAACGCTCGCATTGGCAGCATGTGTGCCAGCAAACGTCGGCACAGCGGTGCCTGCGGTGTCAGCGGCCACAAACTCCGCGGCGGTTGCTTGCGCGCAGCTGTCCATCACCGAAAGATCGACATCCGTGCGCGCCGGAATAGCCCCCTTCGCCTGATTGAACGCCACTTGAACCATCGGATCCATGATGGCCCGTGCAAGCTCGCCTTGCGCAGCGGCCTGATCAGGGTCGGGCTGTGCAAAGAAGCTGAGCGAATTCACCAGATAGACAAACCCGCCTGCTTCCGTTTTTGGCACCGGGATACAGGCGAAATCTTCGCCCGAAACCTTGCCGGCATTGGTGAATTCACCCTTTGCCCAATCCCCCATGATCTGCATCGCAGCTTCGCCGTTGATCACCATAGAGGTGGCAAGATTCCAGTCGCGGCCGGAAAAGTTCTCGTCGACCATGCCCCGGATTTCTCCCATTTGGGCAAAGACGGCCTGCATCATATCAGAAGTGAGCGCGTCCGCGTTCAGTTCAACCAATGCGTCATGGTAGAAATCAGGACCACCTACGCCAACAACCAACGCCTCAAACATGTAGGCCTCTTGCCAAGCTTGCCCGCCATGGGCGATCGGGATGATCCCGGCCTCGACAAAGCGCGGGGCAAGTGCGTTGAACTCTTCCCATGTCGTGGGGTAGTCCGCACCAATGGTATCGAAAGCGGCCTTGGAGGCCCAGATCATGTCGGTGCGGTGCACATTGGTCGGGGCCGCAACATAGGCACCATTGATCTTGTTGAAGTCCTGAACAGCCTGCGGCAAGACATCGTCCCAGCCCCCGGAGTCGGCGACAGCGTTGACGTCACCAAGCAGGCCTTCATTGGCCCAATCGATAATATTCTGTCCCAGCATCAGCATCGCTGCCGGTGGATCGCCCGCCGCAATACGGGCCTGAAGCACGGTCTTGGCCTGCTCGCCACCGCCGCCCGCGACAGGTGCATCTTCCCAAACCACGCCTTGCGCCTCGACCTGGTCGCGAATTTTGCCCAAAGCGGCCGCTTCGCCGCCAGAGGTCCAGAAGTGCATGACTTCTACCGTTTGTTCGGCGCTCAGCGCCGTAGATGAAAGTAAAAGAATCCCAGCTGAGATATTGGCAATTCTAGTCATTTGTGTTGTTCCTCAAGTGTTGAGGTCGGCAGAAGCACCGACGATTGACGATCTTGACACGGTCGAGGTTTGGCTGGACCCATTCCTCGACCAGCTTAAAAATTTACCCCTTTACTGATCCGGCCATGAGGCCACGTACAAAATATCTGCCCGCCACGATGTAGACGAGCAGTGTTGGCAAAGCTGCCATGATTGCCCCCGCGAAGTGCACGTTGTATTCGCGCACCCCCGTGGACGAGTTCACCAGATTGTTGAGCGCCACCGTCATCGGTGCCGCCCCGCCACTGGCGAATGACGCGCCGAAAAGGAAGTCGTTCCAGATATTGGTGAACAGCCAGATCACGCAGACCACGGTGATCGGCCCCGATGACGGCAACAGGATGCGGTAGAAGATCTGGAAGAATCCCGCCCCGTCGATCTGTGCCGCGCGCACCAGTTCGGTCGGGAACGCGGCATAGTAGTTGCGGAAATAGAGCGTCGAAAATCCGATGCCGTAGACCACATGCACCAGTACAAGGCCCGTGGTCGTGCCGGAAATGTTGAGGATACCCAGAATACGCGCCATAGGGATCAACACGATCTGGAACGGGATAAAGCAGGAAAACAGCATCAGACCAAAGATCAGCGTATCGCCGCGGAACCGCCATTTCGTCAAAATGTAACCGTTGAGCGCCCCGATGATCGTGCAAATGATCACCGCCGGAACGACCATCTTGATCGAGTTCCAGAAGTAGGGGCGCAAGCCAGTGGGCTCCACCCCGACTTGCGCGGTGCTCCACGCACTCAGCCAAGGCTCGATCGTCCAGATTTGGGGTAGGGCGATCATGTTGCCGCCCGTGATCTCACCCAAAGGTTTGACCGAGTTTACGACCATGATGAAGAACGGCAGCAGGTAGAACAGGGCGAACACCAGCAGGAACACATAGATGAACACGCGCGCGGCACGGCCTGTGCGCATGGCGTTGTCTTGGGAGGCTACGGACATCACTTCTTCTCCCGCAGTTCGGAGTAGAGATAGGGGACCATGATCGCGGCGATGGTCATCAACATGATGACAGCTGACGACGCACCGATCCCCATCTGGTTTCGCGTGAACGTGTAGGAATACATGAACGTGGCAGGCACCGCCGTGGCATTGCCCGGCCCTCCGCCCGTCAGTGCAATCACAAGGTCATAGGATTTGATCGCTAAATGGCACAGGATGACGAACGCGCTCAGGAATGCAGGGCGCAGCTGCGGGATGATGATCCGGCGATACATCTGCCAATTGCTCGCCCCGTCCATCTGGGCCGCCTTGAGGATCTCGGTATCAATCCCGCGCAGACCGGCCAGAAACATTGCCATGACAAACCCGCTGGTTTGCCAGACGGCGGCAATAACGATGGTATAAACCGCCATGTTGCGATCTTTGATCCAGTTAAATTGAAAGCTCTCCCAGCCCCACAGATGCATCGTGTTTTCGATCCCGATGCCTGGGTCCAGAAACCATTTCCATGCAGTGCCGGTCACGATGAATGAAAGGGCCATCGGGTAAAGAAAAATGGGCCGCAACACCCCTTCGCCGCGGATCTTCTGGTCAAGAAAGATCGCAAGAAACAGCCCGATGAAGGTACAGATGACGATGTAGAGCGACGCAAAGATCGCAAGGTTCTTGATTGCCACATCCCATTCACGGATGCGGAATAGTTTTGAGTAGTTTTCCCAGCCCACCAAATCGTAGCTTGGCAACATTCGGCTGTCGGTGAAACTCAGGTACACCGTGAAAATGATAAACCCATAGACGAAAATCAAAACGAGCGCGAACGAGGGCGCAAGGACCAGTTTCGGCAGCCAGTTTTGCAGCCGTGTGCGCAGGTCGACAGATGTATCGGTCGCCATGACTTCCCCCGATGCGTAGAAAATGGAAAAAGCGGCTGGCCCGGTGACTGGGCCAGCCTTTGTTGTTTTACTGGGCCAGCTCGACGGCGGTGACCAGCTCTGCTGCTGCGGTTTCCGCGTCAAACTCGCCGTTGAAGTGCGCTGTAATCACGTCATACATCGCATTCTGAACCGACGGGTTGTTGGCGTGGCCGTGGGCCATGGAACCAAACAGACCACCGCCCGCAGAAGCTTCGGCCAATTGTGCCATTCCCAGTTGACCGCAAGCGTCGAACTCGGCGTCAGAGATGTCCGTCCGCGCCGGAACAGAGCCCTTGACCGTGTTGAACGCGACCTGGAACTCCGGGCTCATGACAGAAGATGCCATGGTCATCTGAGCACCCATCGCAGCCTCGTCCGTCACTTCGAACATCGCGAACTGGTCAGAGTTGAAGGTCACGGTGCCTTCGGTGCCTGGAACGCGGAAACACTGGAATTCTTCGCCAGCCGTCTGGCCAGCATTGATGAATTCACCCTTTGCCCAGTCGCCCATGATCTGGAACAGCGCCTCTTCGTTGGCAACCATCGCAGAGGCAAGGTTCCAGTCACGACCAGAGAAGTTGTCGTCTACGAAGCCGCGCAGGGTTTCCATGCGCTGGAATGCTTCGACCATCTGTGCCCCACCAAGGGCCTCTGGGTCCAGATCGATGAAGGCGGCCTGATAGAACTCGGGGCCACCAACGCCCATCGCCATGGAATCGAACACAGTCGCGTCCTGCCACGCCTGACCACCATGGGCCAAACCGATGTAGCCTGCATCCTGTGCGGCCTGCATCGCGGCGACGAAACCGTCCCAATCCGTTGGCTGCTCAAGGCCCAGCTCTGCCATGATGGCGGAGTTTGCCCAGACCCAGTTGGTCGAGTGGACGTTCACAGGTGCAGCCACCCAGTTTCCGTCAAACTTGGAGAAGCCCTGAAGGGCAGCTGGCACAACTTCGTCCCAGTTCTGCTCTGCGGCCAGATCGTTGAGGTCGGCCAAGGCGCCTTCACCCGCCCAGTCCTGAATGGCAAAGCCAAGCATCTGAACGGCTGTGGGCGGATCGCCGGCGGTAACACGTGCACGCAACACGGTCATGGCGTCTGAACCTCCACCGCCCGCGACGGGCATATCTGTCCAGCCGACGCCCTGACCGCTCAGGTCTTCTTTCAATACGTTGAGCGCCGCAGCCTCGCCGCCCGACGTCCACCAGTGCAGAACCTCCACACCGCTATGTCCGTCAGCAGATGCAGTGCCCGCTGTGACGGTCAGCGCAAGCGCTATTGCCGTTTTGGTTTTCATAATTGAACGCATGGTATCCTCCCTATTGCGTTTGGTCATCCAACGCCTTTCTTAGGCGTCTTGTTGTACCCAAGGTGTCCGGCTGCGCCCGATGCGCATCACCAGTGATTTCACCTCAAAGAACTCTTCAAAGCCGTAGCGGCCGATCTCCCGTCCCTGGCCGGATTGCTTGACGCCCCCGAAGGCGAGTTCGGGAAAGCCGTCCATCCAGGTATTTGTCCAAATAGTTCCAGCCTGTGCGCGGCGGGCAAAGTCCATGCAGGTGTGCATGTTCTCGCTCCAGATTCCCGCCGAAAGGCCGTATTCGCTATCGTTCACCAGCGCGATGGCCTCGTCAAATGTGCGGTAGGTCAACACGACCAGAACAGGGCCAAAGACCTCTTCGCGCGCGATCGCCATCTGCGGTGACACTCCGCTGATAACCGTCGGCTGGTAGAACTGTTTGCCCAACCCCCCAACAGCGAGGGTGCCGCCGCCCAAATCCAGCGTCGCGCCGTCCGCAACAGCGGCTTGCACATAGCTGTCGATCTTTGCGTTGTGTTCTGCGGTCACGATCGCCCCGACTTGCGTGTCAGGATCAAGCGGATCGCCAAATTTGACTTTGCGCGACAGGGCAACGACCCGTTTCACAAAATCATCGGCGATGTCTTCGTGCACAATGATCCGGCTGGATGAATTGCAGCATTGGCCAACGTTGAAATAGACCCCGAAGGTCACCGCGTCCGCCGCGCTGTCTAGATCGGCATCGGGGAAGATCACCTGCGGGTTCTTGCCCCCCAGTTCCAGCGCGACTTTCTTGAGCGTTCCCGACGCCGCCTGCGTGATCAGTTTGCCCACCGCTGTCGATCCGGTGAACGTGACCATATCCACATCCTTGTGGGTCGACATCAAACTGCCGACCGGCTGACCGTGACCCAACACAATGTTGCACACGCCCGCAGGCAATCCCGCCTCGATCAGCAATTCGCCCATCATCACCGTCGATGATGGCGTCATCTCAGACGGTTTCACAACCACAGTACAGCCCGCAGCAAGGGCGAAAGGCAGCTTCTGCGACAAAATCCAGAACGGGAAATTCCATGGAGTGATGATCGACACAACACCGATCGGGTCCTTTAAGACAACGCCCAGCATATCGCCGCCCAAGGTATTGTGACTGTCGCCATGCGTCGTGCGCGCCAATGAGGCCGCGTAGCGCCACAGATCGGCAGCCCCGCCAACCTCACCGCGTGATTGCGAAATCGGCTTGCCGCTCTCAAGGGTCTCCTGAACCGCGATGCGATCCACATTCGCCTCAATCAGGTCTGCGACCTTCAGCAAAACCGTCGCGCGTTCCTTGCCCGAAATGCGGCTCCAGACACCCGCATCGAAAGCGGCGCGCGCCGCACCAATCGCATGCTCTGTCACAGCCTCGTCACCCTTTGCAGAGACGCTGATCAACGCACCGTGGGAGGGCGAGCGGCGCTCAAACGTCTCCGCGCCTTCGACCCACTCACCCGCAATTAGGTGCCGGCCCTCAAAGGGCGTTGGCAGGTCAAAATCGATGGCGTTCTTTATGGTAAAATCTTTCATGCTCTATCGTCCGTTGAATTTGGGGGAACGCTTGTCGAGGAAGGCCTGAACCCCCTCGTCTCGATCCGCACTGGCGGCGGCGGCCGCACTCCCAAGTGTTTCGATGGCGGCACCAGCGTCTTCCCCGACAGCACCATGGATCATGGCCTTGGCCAACTCGTTGGCGCGCGGCGACATATCACCGAGTGAGGCGACCATTTCTTGCGCCGCCCTCAGCGGGTCATCCGCGATTTCTGCCGCAAAACCTAACGCTTGGGCCCGATCCGCCGCAATGCGACGCCCGAACAACGCCATTTCTTTCACCACCGCTTCAGGCAGCAAGCGCGTCATCCGTTGCGTCCCCGACCAACCGGGAACAATACCGACCTTTGCTTCAGGCAGGGCAAGCGTCGCATTGGGCGCCATCACCCTGACATCGCAACAGGCCGCCAGTTCAAGTCCGCCGCCAAAGGCATGGCCATTGAGGGCACCGATGGTCGGCTTAGAGAACCGCGCCAGACGGTCAAACACGCGGTGGCCTTCTCGCACCCAGTGACGCGCGAATTCCACCTGCCCCAAAGGCCCCCATTCGGCGATGTCAGCACCACAGCAAAACGCTTTGGGTCCCGCACCGGCCACGATCACCGCGCGGACATTGTTGTCGTATTCGATCTCCGACAGAAGCGAGTCGAGTGTGCGCAACATATCCGTCGTCAGCGCGTTCAGCTTCGCCTCATTGCTGAGCGTCAGGATGGCCGCGCCGTCCGCATATGTGCAGGTTATCTCACTCACAGCGCCAACCCCATCGGAGCATTGGCCAAAAGCGATTTCGGCATCACCGTGGCATTCTCAGCCACCTGAACACGGCCCTGAGACGGACCAACGATATGTTCCCTTGGGTCCACGCCCGGCATGATTTCGGTGGCCAGCAACCCGTTGCCCGTCAGGCGAATGACGCATCGCTCTGTGACATACATAACGTTCTGCCCCTGCTCGCGCGCACGACGGCCCGAGAACGTGACATGCTCCACCTCATCGACCATCTTGGTGAACTTGCCGGGGGCCGCGATGTCGATACCGTCATCAGTCAGATTGATCTTGGCCCCGGCCTCAAACCAGCCAGAAAAGACAATGTTCTTTGCCCGCGATGTGATGTCCACGAACCCACCGCAGCCCGCCGTCAAATACGGCTTCTTGCCCAGCTTGGAGACGTTCACATTGCCTTCGACATCCACCTCCATGAACGACAGGAACGACATATCGAACCCGCCACCTTGAAAGTAGATGAACTGCTGCGGCGATGGCATGAACGCATCTGCATTCGAGGCACATCCAAAGGCAAACCCCGTCAAGGGAACGCCACCAACCGCACCTTGTTCAATGGCCCAAGTCACCGCGTCCGGGTGCCCCTCTTCAAGCAGAATGCGCGGAACCATGGCGCTGATGCCAAAGCCCAGATTGGCGGTCATGCCATAGCGCAGCTCCAAAGCAGCGCGGCGCGCAATCACCTTCTCAACACCATACTCCGCACTAGCAAAGCTGTCCCACGGCCGCATGATCTCACCCGATATAGCTGGATCATAGAGCGTCTCGGTCGTCTGTTTCTGATCGGGGTCGATGACGACACAATCCACCAGATGACCGGGCACGCGCACATCATGGGGCCGCAGGCTGCCCTTCGCCGTAACCCGTTTGACCTGCGCAATCACCAAGCCGCCGTTGTTGCGCGCACAAATGGCCTGCTCGAGACCACCCAGATAGGCGCCCTCATGTTCGTACGTCAGGTTGCCGCGTTCATCCGCTGTCGTGGCGCGGATAATGGCGACGTTGGGCACCACATTGGGAAAGTGCAGCCAGGTCTCCCCGGCGAATTCCGTGCGCGACACGATCGGCGCGGCAGCACCGCGCTCGTTCATCGCGCAGCCCTGACGAATGGGATCCACGAAGGTATCCAAGCCAACCTTGGTCAACACGCCCGGGCGATGCGCGGCGGCTTCGCGATGCATATCGAACATAACGCCAGACGGGACATTGTAGGCCGCAACGCGGTCCTCGACGATCATCTTCCATATCTCAGGCATCTCAACGCTAGACGGCCCGGATGGATATGAGCCCGCCAAAACGCGAGCAAGAAGGCCGTCCTTGGCGATATGGTCCATGCCCTTCACACCATAGACATCTCCCGCCGCAATCGGATGCAACGACGTGATATTTTGCGGATGCCCTTCCCGATCAAATCGATCACCGATGGCCTCAAGCACAGCGTCGGGGCATCCCAATGTGGAGGAAGAGGAAACCGAGACAACCGCGCCGTCCGGAATGCGGGACACGGCGTCATCGACAGAAACATTCTTGCTCATCTTTCCCCCAGAGTCACGGTTTCGCAAAGCGCTATTGGAACGTTCCATATTTTTTATTGGAACGTTCCAAATTTTGCAATAGCATTCCCTAACCTCGCTCAACCCTCTCAATAATATAGAATAATCGCCTAAGGAACTTCGTACAGCTCAATCGGCAAGCCATCCGGATCAGGAAAGAACGTGAATCGGTATCCAGTGTTTTGATCGATTCGGACGGGTTCAATGGCAACGCCCCTGTCCGTCAGCTGATCTATCGTGCCGTCGAGATCACGAACCCGAAAAGCCAAATGTCGCAGGCCACAAGCTTCCGGTGTTGATAGCCTGCCTGGCGTGTGCGAAAAACTGAAAACCTCAAGTTGCCCGCCCCCGTGAAGCCTCAGGTCCAGCTTCCAGGACTCGCGCGCTTCTCGGTAGGTTTCGCAGATCACCTCCAAGCCAAGTGTCTTGGTGTAGAACCGCTTGGAAACGTCATAATCGCTCACAATGATTGCGGCGTGGTGAAACTCAAATGTCATTTCTAAACCAAGTCCTACGTAGCATCCTTGGAAGTGTATCTGATGCGGAGTACCTAAACCAAGAAGGATGATCGTCGGCTTCCGTGATGGAGAATGCGTTTTCAAGTTGCCGGATTTGAAGACCAACTCATTTTGCGAAGCGCTGGAACCAGCCTTCTGCGCGAGTGCTGCGAAAGCATGAAAAGTCCGCAAAATGATCGCTCGAGATTGGTAGTACCAATGGCGGCTTTCGCTGGTTCTACTCCCTACCCTAGTACCAAAGGCCAACTTTAAAGGTCCGACTGTACATAAGCGCGCTAATCGGTCCCCACCCCTATCCGAGGTCGCTCAAGATTGAGCTGGAGTCGGTTAATCGGTCTTGGGTAAGATCGAGTTTTTTATCAGGCTTTCGGCGGCTCAGAGATACTTCCCCTGACGCTCCGTGACGACAGTAATACCCCATGCGCCAATTCCAATTGCCACACCGAGCCACTTCCATCCCTGGCTTCCAAGATCCATGAAGCCATACCCGTGGGCCACCACCGACCGTGCCATCACCAGGAAAAACGGTCCGGTCCAGAAGCAATGCCGCCGTTTGCACCGGCGGGCATTCCACAGACAGGCCGTCCCCATCCAGATCAGTGCACCGACCCAGACCCAGGTCTCGACCGGATGCGGCACGCCGATCGACAGGAGCATCGCGGCGATTGGCACGCCCCAGCCAGTCAGCACCCCGGGAAGGGTTGAGAGAAAGTTGGATTTCTCGGTCGGCCCAAAGGCGTCACCCCGCGCAGCAACTGAGTTTCGCCACATCCTTGTCAAAGGTTTGGGCCGCCAGTTTCAGCCCCTCTACCGTGGTCAAATATGGAAAGATGGTTTCGCCAAGCGCCTTGGAGGTCATGCCGAACTTGAGCGCCATGGCTAGCGTTTGAATCGTGTCGGAGCCCTCCGGTGCCGCGATCTGGCCGCCCAGCAGGCGGTCAGTCTCGGCGTCTGCCACCAGTTTGATCACGCCGCGGGAATCGCGGGCGGCGGCGGCGCGGGGCACGTTGTCGAGTGTAATCACGCTCGTCTTGACCTCATGCCCGGCGGCCTTCGCCTCTGCCTCCGAGAGGCCGACACCGGCCACTTGCGGGTCGGTGAACACGACCCAGGGCATTGCCGCGTTGTCATAGCGCATCGGCTCCAGTCCAAGGGCGTTGTTGATCGCCACTTTGGCACCGTAGGCGGCCATATAGACAAACTGGTCACGATCGGTGACATCGCCCGCAGCCCAGACGCCGGCCCGCGTGGTGGCCATGTCAGGACCGACCTTGATCGAGCCGTGCGCGTCGGTCTCTATCCCGAGGTCTTCCAACCCGAGGTTCTCGGAATTGGCAATCCTGCCGGTGGTCACAACCAATCGTTCGGCGATCAGAGCCTGGGTCATACCGCCCCGGTCGATTGTCAGAGTGGCGCCGCCCGCGTTTTGCGCGACCGCGACGTATCTTAGACTGGTCTCGACGGCAATGCCCTCCGCCTTCAGCGCCTGCGCCATCGCCTCGGCAACCTCCGGCTCGGCGCCGGGCAGAAGGCGCGAGCGGGTCACCAGTGTGACCTTCACCCCCAGCCGCGAGGCCATCTGCGCCAGTTCGCAGCCGATATAGCCGCCACCCAGCACCATGATGCTGTCGGGCCGGTTGGGCAGGGTCAGCAGACCGGTGGAATCAAGTGCATTTACAGTGTCGATTCCCCCGATTGCTGGCAGGTGTGAGCGCGAGCCGGTGGCGATCAGGACGCGGGGGGCGGAAATCATCCGTCCGCAGACCGCGACGCCGCCCTCGACCAACCGCGCCGGGCCTTCCTCGATATAGGTGACGTTCTCATAGGCGGGCAGCAGGTCGATGTATTTCTTGTGCCGCATCTCCTCGACCAGATCGGTCGTGCCTTTCACAACTGCACCCCAGTCCACCGCATGTTCACCTGGCCCGATGCCGGGGAACCGGGCGGCGAACCCGCCACTGTGCACCGCTTCGGCGGCGCGGATCATCGCCTTGGAAGGCACGCAGCCAACGTTCACGCAGGTGCCGCCGATGGTGCCGTGGCCGACGAGCGCCACCCGCTTTCCGGCCTCAGCCGCGGTGATGGAGGCGGAGAATCCGGCTGAGCCGGCGCCAACCACGATCAGGTCATAGCTGTCGCTGTTGGCTTCGTTGGTCGAACAGCAGTTACGAGTTTTGACGGTCTGGTTCATGTTCACTTCCCTTATCTGACAACCAGCGCCGTCGTGGTCCGGTCAAAATTTGTTTCACACCATCGACCCGATGTCGGAGGCGTAGCTGGGATTAACTGAATTCATTATGTGTCAATTCCCTTGAGATGCCGAACCGCGCGCGCTCTTGCGCCAGAGCGCGTAGATGGTCAGCAGAATAAAGACGCCCAGTGCCGGAAACAGCACGAGGTCCAGATATCCGACAACGGCGGCCAGGCCGACCGCGCCGAAGAGGATCACCAAAACGGGTGTAAAGCAGCAGAGCGCCACAATGATGGTGCCGATGATGCCCGCTTTCAAAAGGCCGTTCGAAGATGTGTCGTCTGAAGGCATCATCATTTGTTTCCTTATGTCGGGTAAATGATTTGCGTGGTGCCACCGGATCCGGGATCGACCCGAACAGCCAACAGACCTCATGTCGGTGCGTTGCTCTACTCGGTCGCGACATCGGCCGGGCGGTGGATGTTCTTGCCGGTGGCTCGGGCTTTGGTACAAGTCTCGGCCGGTGCGCCACCGGCACCTGCTGATCCCCTGCGCCTGATCTCGCGAACAACCAGCGCCGCGCCAATTGCGGCGACAACAGCGGCAATTCCGCCGAGCCCCGTCAACCACCCGCCAATCCCGCCGAGAATGGCGGCAAGGATTACTCCACCGCCGCCACAGCAGATCACCATGATCGGCGCGGCAATGATGAAGGCCAGAAGCCCGCCCATATGTTTGTCATCCATGGCCCTACCCGTCCTTACCTGCTCAGGAGTCCCCTGCCTGGAGCACCTCGGCCGGATAGCCATTTGACAGGACGGCTTCGATGATCATTTTGGGGCTGGTTGCCTGATCGTCGAAGGCCACGATGTAAGTGCCCGTGCCAAACTCCTCGCCGTCCTGGAAGTCAATGATTTCGACCGTGCGCACGCCGCGCATGGCCGCCGCGACGGTGAACGAACAGGTTGGGCAGGTGAGTTCGCCGACACCGACTTTGATGCGCTGTTCTTCGGCACTGGCGGGCATTGCCGCCAGAATTCCAAGGGTCGCGAGTGCGAGAGAGAGATTATTCATGGATCGAGCCTTTCAGTAGGACAGGATGTAGGGGGTCAGGTAGGGGAAGATCATCGCCACGGCGACGATCGCGGTGGCAACCCAGAGAATGAATCGCATGAGTGTTCGGTTCATCGGACGCGCGCAGGTGCCGTCGGCGCAGGCTTCGGCCGGGATCGGGCTATACGCCTTGTAAAAGCCGTATCCGATGAAGGCGGCACTCAGCGCGAAGGTGATCCACTTGTATTGATAGAACGCACCCAACTGGGCAATGAACACGCCGGTGACGCCGAAGCTCACCAGCACCAGCGGCAGGATGCAGCAGGAGGTCATGGCCAGCGCGCCCAGCACGCCAAGCCCGGTTGTCGCCCATGCCTTTTTGTCTGCAGCCGGTGTTTCGCCCGTTGCCGTTTGGGGGCCATCGGATGTGGTTTCAGTCATGGTTCGAATCATCCTTGCCTCAGTGATGATCTCAATCTAGGGTCTGTAGCTGGTACAGGCTCAAGGGGGTTTGGTGTGAATAATAATCACAGATCGGTGAAGGTCCTAAGGCGCGGAGATCTGGCCAAGCTGACCGGCTGCAATCTCGAAACTATTCGCTACTACGAGAACATCGGCGTCATGCCCGAGCCGCCGCGCTCCAGCAAAAACTATCGCGTCTATGATGACAGGCACGTCGCGCGTCTGCGCTTCATCATGCGCGCGCGAGAGCTGGGATTCACGCTCGACGAGGTTCGCGATCTGCTCGCATTGGTCGATGGCGGGGCCCAAACCTGCGGCGAGGTGCAGGTGCTTGCGAAAGCGCATCTCGCCTCGGTCCGAACTAAGATCGCGGATCTCAAACGCATCGAACGCGTCCTGTCTTCCACCGTGGCGCAATGTAGCGGAGACGACGTGCCCGAATGCCCCGTCATCGATGCGCTGACCGAGGTTGCCTAAGAGGCGTCGCACAAAAATATCAGCGCCCGTAAGCCAGACGGCCATCCCTGTTTGCAGACGTTTTGGATTTAGGCGGTGCTGGGCTCATTGGATGGCTGCAAAGCCAAACCTGCTCGGTGGAAAGTCATCGCTCTAGCGGGCAGTGGCCTGGACCAAATGCGCGTGCTGCGGGACTAGGAGACCCGATCCATGGCGGAAAGCAGATAGTGCCTCCATGGTTTCGGTAACGATCTCGCGCATCGCAGCGTCCCCAGCCGCTTGAACCGCCGGGCCAACCGGATTCGCGAAAATCTCTTTCGGTATCGCGACTTGCGGATCGTCGATGACCCGGTCGATGGTGATCCCTGTCGTCGAGACATCAACACAACGCAGATCGAGGCAGATCGACACGACCCCGTCTAAATCATCGAAAGCGAAAGGCGCCAGTGAGCGCTCTCCGACTTCGGCCGAGATGATGCGTCCCAACGCAGCGGCCAAGGCCGTGAAGAATTCGCTGGTCCCGGCCCAAACGGATATAAGAATCCTGCCGCCCGGTTGCATCACCCGGTGAATTTCGCGCAAGGCGCCTTCCCGATCGGGAAAGAACTGTATGCCCTGCTGGCAGATCGCAACCGAAAAGGTCGCGTCGGGAAACGGAAGCGCCGTGACATCCGCGACGTGCCATTCGCAGGTGCGTGCATCATCGCCGGCCAGGCCGCGCGCGGTGGCGATCATTCCTTCGTTCAGATCCGTGCCGACGATGCGCGGACCCGGGCCAAACCTTTGTCGCGCCGTACGGGCAACGATCCCCGTGCCACACGCAACATCGAGGAGAATATCCTGCGGGCCCAGTTGGACCGTTTCTAAGGTTTTCTTTGCCAGCGGTGCGAAGATGGCGGGCACTTTCTGGGCTTCATAGATTTCGGCAGCGTTTCCAGAAATCTGGTAATTTTCACCAGGCATGCGCGTTCCTCCTTGGTGCGGGGCCCAAACTCCTGCATTTGGAAGGCCGAATGGGTCAAATCTCTAAGCCTCCTGAATTGGCACGCGTGAGATGTCAGGACGACATCGATATCGAGACCGGGATGCCCTGCGAAATCGAGTTACTGACCATGCAACTCGATCTGGTTTCATCGATAAGTACTGCCGGGTCGAAACCGTCATGGACCACGCAGGTGACCATCATCCGGGCTGCGGTCGCGATGGGTGGGTTGCCTTCGAGAGCCAGGGTGACGTCAACACTGATACTGTTTATTGGGTGTCTGACGTCAGCGCTTATGGGTCCAAATAGGGCGATTTGCTAAGAGAGGGTTTGTTGCTCATCGTAACCACCGAGGAGTGGACGATGAGAAAGACAACGAAGAGCCCTGGCGAGAAGATCGTCAAAGACATCAAGCGT
>JBCBOD010000022.1:0-35582 GCA_039821425.1 Pseudomonadota bacterium | reverse complement strand
GCGACGCCCATCTGGCTCCAGTTATAAAGCGGCAGAAGGCCGAATGTGTTGCTGACGTGAAGGTAGATGCCAAACACCCAAAGATACCCCGCCAGAACGAACGGTAGCGGATCGCTGTTTGAAAGGATCACGGCGTAAGCCAGAAACGGCGTAATCCCAGCCCAATTGATCCCGAAAACAGCGACGGCGATCGGTAAGGAGATCCGCTCGTCAAAGCGGGAAGCGCGCTGGTTCAGGGGGTAGGCGGCGATCTCGATCAAGACGAGCACGGCGGTTGTAGTCAGCGCCTCGATGCCAAATCCGGCAAGCATGCAGACCCCCAGCATCATCAGCGCAGAGGCAAGGCGTTTCGGTACATTCCGCCCCGAAATGTGCCCCGCGATTTGCGTTTGATGCAGAAAATGATCGATCTGACGATTTTGCATGTTTGGCCAGAAGTTACCCGGCCCCGGCTTATGTGGTGCAGGGACGAACATCAGGTTAACTCTTGCGGGATTTCGGGACCGCTTCCCCTTGTTCCCGGACCAGACTGGGCCTATACGCCGCGCCTGATCCCAACCCAAGGACATCCGATATGGCCGGCAGTGCAAACCCCAACGTGATGATGAAGACCGCCCGCAAGGCAGGCCGCGGTCTGTTGAAAGACTTCGGCGAGGTTGAGAACCTGCAGGTCAGTGCCAAAGGCCCCGGCGATTTTGTCAGCCGTGCGGACAAGGCGGCAGAGGCGATCATCCGCGAGGACCTGATGCAGGCCCGTCCGTCCTACGGGTTTCTTGGGGAAGAGGGCAAAGAGATCGAAGGCGAGGACCCGACACGCCGCTGGATCGTCGACCCGCTGGATGGCACGACGAACTTCCTGCACGGCATGCCGCATTGGGCCGTTTCCATCGCGCTCGAACACAAGGGCCAGATTGTCGCTGGTGTGATCTATGACCCGGTGAAGGATGAGATGTTCTATGCGGAAAAAGGGGCAGGGGCCTGGCTGAACGAAAGCCGCCTGCGTGTTTCCGCCCGGCACCGTTTGATCGAAAGCGTGTTCGCCACGGGCGTTCCATTTGCCGCCCGCCCGGGCTTGCCCGAAACCCTGCAAGAACTGGCACGCCTGATGCCCGTTTGCGCCGGGGTCCGCCGTTTTGGAGCCGCAGCGCTCGACCTCGCCTATGTCGCCGCAGGCCGGTTTGATGGGTTCTGGGAGCGGAGCCTGTCACCATGGGACATCGCCGCGGGCCTTGTCATCGTGCGCGAGGCGGGCGGGATCGTAGAGCCGATTGCGTCAGATAGTGACATCCTTTCAGACGGCGCGGTGATTTGTGCCAACGGCGAAGTCTTTGAAAGCTTCGCCAAGATCATCCGTCAGGCCTAGCGCCGGACTACCGGAACACTGCTGCGCCGATAAGTGGCTTCGGGGTGTGGTGGATGGCCGTGCGTTTGTCGCCAAAAGAGCGTGCCACCCAGCCGCAGCCACAGCGGGATTGTCAGCACGAGCCCGATCACAAACCCGCCCGCATGCGCCCAATAGGCGACGCCGCCACCAGATGTATCAACGCTGACACCGTTGAATAGCTGTAGCGCGAACCACAGGCCAAGCATCAGCCAGGCCGGGATCGGCAGGATGCGGAAGATGATGATCAGAAAGATAAAAATATCGACCCGCGCCTTGGGGAAAAGCAGCAGATAGCCCCCCATCACCCCGGCGATGGCGCCGGATGCCCCAACCGTGGGAATGGCAGAGCTGGGATCGGTGACGTATTGCGCAAAACCGGCCCCGACTCCGCACGCGAGATAGAAGAGGAGGAATGGAATATGTCCCATCTCATCCTCCAGATTGTCGCCAAAGATCCACAAAAACAGCATGTTCCCCGCAAGATGCATGAAGCCGCCGTGCAGGAACGTGGAGGTCAGGAAGGTGTGGTACTGTTCCCCTTGTGAAATCAGCGCCGGAATCAACGCCCAGTCAAAATAGAACCGTGACAGCGCCAGATCGGTCGTGTTCGCCACCAACCCCCAGAGAAAGATCGCGACGTTCAGCGCGATCAGGCAGAGCGTCACATAAGGCGTGCGTTCGGACGGGTTATGGTCGCGGATCGGAAACATGGCGCGACCGTTACCGATGTCCCTGCCGTGGTCAAGCGCCCGCCACCTCTGCCAGCAGCGCGGCATTTCCGCCCGCCGCCGTCGTGTCGATGCAGACATGGCGTTCGTGCATGACATGCGCGGTGTCCGGCTGGGTGCTGATCAGCGCTGTGATGGGCCCCGTGCGCTGGGCAAGGGCGGCCTCATAAGCGCGGCCGGTGTTCGCATCACCCCACCAGATCGCGGCGCCCAAGGGGCTGAGCGTGGTCAAAGCATCGGCCGGCACCTGGCCTTCTGCCACCACCGGCACGCCGCCAAGTGCTGTCACCGCCTGTACCTGCTGTTGCGCCGTTTCCGCCCCCGGCCCAAGGCACAGGATCGGGCCGCGTGGCGCAATGCTGTGCCGGTTGCTCTCGCCCGTTGGCCCGGGCATGCCGGTGGGTGCGCCGGGCGCAGGCATCGTGGCCTGAGACAGCGCTGAGTTCATGGCATCAAGCTCGGCCTCATGGCCCCAGATTTCCTCTGACTGCGGTGAGGGCAGGGGAGTAAACCGCGGCACGTAATGCGGCCCACCCGCTTTGGGCCCGGTGCCAGAAAGACCTTCCCCGCCAAACGGCTGGCTGCCGACCACCGCACCGATCTGGTCGCGGTTCACGTAGATGTTTCCAGCATGCACCTGCTCCACAATCGTTTGCACCCGGTCGTCGATCCGCGTGTGCAGGCCAAATGTCAGGCCGTAGCCCGTGGCATTGATATCGGCGATCACGCGGTCGATCTCTGCTGCCTTGAAGGTCGCGATATGCAGGACAGGGCCAAAGATCTCGCGTTCCAAATCACCAATTCCGGTCACTCGGATCGCCGTGGGGGCGATAAAATGGCCCGTGCCCGGGGCCGCGATTTGGTGGATGATCCGGCCTTCGGACTCGGCTGCTGCGATGTGATCCGCGATCCCCCGGTGCGCTGCCGCATCAATCACCGGGCCGATATCGGTGGACAGATGCCATGGATCACCGACCGCCAACTCATCCATCGCGCCTTTCAGCATGGTGATCAGCTTGTCGGCGATATCCTCTTGCACATAAAGGCAACGCAGGGCCGAGCAGCGCTGCCCGGCAGAGCGGAACGCGCCGTTGACGATGTCGCGCACGGCATGCTCGGGCAGGGCGGTGCTGTCCACGATCATCGCGTTCAAGCCGCCGGTTTCCGCGATCAGCGGGGTCCCTGGGGCGCAGTTTGCGGCCATCGCTTGCTTTATCTTCATCGCTGTGGCCGTGGAGCCTGTGAAAGCGACCCCATTGATCCGCGGGTCTGAGGTGAGCGCCGCGCCAACCATGCCGTCGCCCGGCAACAGCTGCAGAGCGTCAACCGGAACACCTGCCTCATGCATGAGGGTTACAGCGCTGGTCGCTATCAGGGGCGTTTGCTGCGCCGGTTTCGCAAGGACGGCATTGCCAGCGGCCAGGGCCGCAGCGATCTGTCCGGTGAAGATGGCCAGCGGGAAATTCCAAGGGCTGATGCAGGTCCAAATGCCGCCTGCGGACGCTTCCGGTGCCTGCGCTGCGTAGTATCGGAGGAAATCCACCGCTTCGCGCAGTTCGGCTACCGCATCCGGCATGGCCTTGCCTGCTTCTCGCGCGAGGATGGCAAACAGCTCTTCGGCGTGCGCCTCATAGGCGTCCGCGGCGGCATTTAGGATGGCGGCCCGATCAGCCTGCGAAGCTGACCACGGCTTTGCGGCATCAAGAGCATGCGCGATGTCCTTCTCTGTCGCGGGGCTGACGTGACCCACAAGGTCGTTTGGTACTGCTGGGTTCGTGACCGGTTGCGTGGATACTTCAGTGTCTTTCTGCCAGGAAGAACAAAGCGGATGCGCGTTGAATGTGGTGGCCTTAAGCGGGGACCGGCCCTTTTCGATATCATCCAGCGTCGGTTGATGGGTCAGGTCCCAGCCTTTGGCGTTTGTCCGTTCGGGTTGGAACATGTCCGGCCCCTTTGTCAGCGGATGCCCATGGCCGATCTTCTCAAACGGGCAGGCGGCGACAACTTCCGCAGGAACATCCTCATCGACAATCTGGTTCACGAAACTGGAATTCGCGCCGTTCTCCAACAGCCGCCGCACGAGGTAGGCCAGCAGATCCTCATGCGCACCAACAGGCGCATAGATGCGGCAGCGGGTGCCTTCGGCCTTCAGCACGATCCGGTGCAGCGCCTCGCCCATGCCATGCAAGCGTTGGAACTCGAAATCAGCCGGGCTGCGGCCCATCTGCTGCGCCATCTCCAAAACACCTGCCACCGTATGGGCGTTATGGGTGGCAAATTGCGGATAGATCCGATCTGTCATTCCAAGCAACTTGCGGGCGTTGGCCAAATAGCTGACGTCGGTGTGCTCCTTCGTCGTGAAGACAGGGAAACCATTCATGCCCTCGACCTGTGCGCGTTTGATTTCAGCGTCCCAGTAGGCGCCTTTTACGAGGCGGATCATGATCTTGCGGTCATGCTCTTTGGCCAGCGCGTGGAGGTGATCAATCACAAGACCGGCGCGTTGCCCATATGCCTGCACCACAACGCCGAACCCGTCCCAGCCTGTCAGCGCCGGCTCCGCCATCACGGCAGCAATCACATCCAAAGAAAGTACAAGCCTGTCAGCCTCTTCCGCGTCGATATTAAACCCCATGCCAGCGGATTTCGCGAGCATCGCAAGGGCACGTACGCGGGGGACAAGCTCGGCCATCACGCGGTCTTTTTGCGCGACCTCATAACGAGGGTGCAACGCAGAAAGCTTCACTGAAATGCCGGGGTTTTTGGCAACGCTGTCGTGGGTGCAATGTTCCGCAATCGCACTGATGGCGCGGGAATAGGCAAGGTGGTAGCTGCGCGCATCCGAATCCGTGCGTGCCGCTTCGCCCAGCATGTCGTAGCTGTAAGTGAAGCCCTCAGCCTGCATGCCTTCGGCCCGTTTCATGGCCTTGCCGATATCTTCTCCCAGCACGAATTGGCGCCCCATCTCGCGCATCGCACGGGCGACGGCAGCGCGGATCACGGGCTCGCCCAACCGCTTGACCGCGCCACGCAGATGGCCAGTCATGCCCGGCTGTTGATCGTCGAGGACGCGCCCGGTGAGCATCAAGGCCCAGGTGGAGGCATTGACGAGCGAAGAGGCCGAATGCCCCAGATGCTTGCCCCAGTCGGACGGCGCGATCTTGTCCTCGATGAGGTCATCCATCGTCGCCGCATCCGGCACGCGGAGTAGGGCCTCGGCCAGACACATTAAGGCGATGCCTTCGTCGGTCGAGAGGCCATATTCGGCGAGGAAAACCTCCATCAGACCGGGATCGGCACTGTCGCGGATCTGTTGGACGAGATTTGCCGCCTTGGTACTGATCATGTCGCGATCGTCGCCGGATAGCGCGACGGTCTCAACCAACCGGGCAACTGTTTCAGCCTCCGACGCATACATCGCAGTGTCGATCTGATGGCGGAGCGTGGGAACTGCGTCTTTGGGCATGGTCTGACCTCTCATGTCGATGCCACCAGTCTATCAAGTTTTGATTAGCCATAAGGCCTTCAGTCTGGCAGATTGAGAGGCGTTTGAACTGATCTGAGGGAAAAACATGGACGAAAAGAGTAATAGCCTCGATGCATTCGATCGAAAGATGCTGGATGTCCTGTCCGTGGAAGGGCGGATCAGAGTCACCGATCTTGCCAAGCGCATCGGCCTGTCGAAATCCCCGACACAGGCGCGGTTGCGGCGGCTGGAGGATCAGCGGATCATCCGGGGCTACCGTGCGCTCTGCGATCAGATCCGGCTGGGGCGGGATCATGTGGCCTTTGTCGAGGTGAAACTGTCAGACACGCGCGAAGCAGCCTTGTCGGCCTTCAATGCCGCGGTCATCAAGATCGCGGAGGTGGAACAGTGCCACCTGATCGCCGGGTCGTTCGACTATCTGTTGAAGGTGCGCACGTCCGGCATGCCGGGGTATCGCGCGGTGCTGGCCGAGAAAATCTCGACCTTGCCGCATGTCTCGCACACTTCCACCTACGTCGCGATGCAGGCGGTGAAAGAGGATGGGGTGGCGCCACTGGGCTGAACGCGGCGTATTCCTTGACCCGACGGCCCAGCGATGCAGGTTATCGTCATGCGTAACGTATTTGCCTTCGTGCTGATTGCGAGCATGATCAGCGGCCCCGCTATCGCCCAGGCCTGTCCCCCCGCGCCTGATCACGCAGCCGAGATTGCGGCCATCGAAGATGCGTTGCAGCTCTCGAAAAATGAGATGGATGCGCGGGTGCTTAACAACCAGCTGTGGGAGCTGTGGCTGGATGCCCCTGACCCGATTGCGCAGGAGATGCTGGATGACGGCATGGCGCGCCGCGCGGTCTATGACTTTCTCGGCGCGCGCGAAATCCTGTCGGACCTGATCACCTATTGCCCTGACTATGCCGAAGGCTACAACCAGCGCGCCTTTGCCAGCTATCTGGCGCAGGACTTCGAGGCGGCGCTGGCGGATCTGGATGCCACCCTTGCGATTTTGCCCAATCATATTGGCGCGCTCTCCGGCAAGGCACTGACGTTGATGGGGCTGGGTCGCCAGGATGAGGCGCAAGACGTGTTGCGTGCCGCCTTGGCCCTGAACCCGTGGCTGCAGGAGCGCCATCTTTTGACGGAACCGGCGGGCACCGACCTCTAACCACCTTGCCCCTGTGGTGCGCGGCGCATAGGAATAGCCTCGTGCCCGCGTGGTGGAATGGTAGACATCGGAGACTTAAAATCTCTTGGCCGAAAGGCCGTGCCGGTTCGAGTCCGGCCGCGGGTACCACTTTTCAGGCAACCTTGAGGGTCGCAAACCGCTTGCGGACCAACATCAATAGCTTTTCCGAATAGTTGTGCTGCACGTATCCCTTGGCCGCGATGATGCCGATGGCGCGGGATGCTTCTGGGTCAGCAAAGGGGACCACGCGGAAGCCGTCAAAGGGGGCGAGTTGGATTGCGATGGCGGGCAACAAGGCGACCCCAAACCCGGCAGACGCAAAGCTGAGCGCGGTAAAGGCGTTCTGCAGCTCATAGGCCACGTTGAGTGACAGCGATTTGCGGAACAGGATATCATCGATCAGCGTGCGGATGGCGGTCCCACGGTCGAGCATGATCAAAGGGATGTCCGTCAGTTCTTCAAACCTGACTTGCGCCGCGCCGCGGTCAAACTCTGGCGGGATACAAGCGTGGAGCGGGTCATCGCAGAGCTTTTCAAAAGTAAAGGGGCCGAGGTTTGCGATCTCTGGTCCGACATAAAACTCCGCCGCCTGACGGTCGAGGATTTCAAGCGCTGCTGCTGGCGGTGCCTCGATCAGGCGCACCCGGCTATCGGGAAAACGCTTGCGGAACTGGGTCAGCACACCGCCAATGTATTGCGCGGCAAGGGTCGAGGCGCAGGCGATGGTGACCGTGGTCTGCCGCATTGAAACGCTGTCAGACAATGCCTGAAACCCGTCGTCAATGTCCCGCATGGCACCGTCGGTGCGATCAAAAAGCATCTGGCCATCAGGGGTCAGCGTCACGGTCTTGCCGCGCCTGACGAAAAGGCGAAGACCAACCTGATCCTCCAACTCCTTGATTTGCATACTGATTGCAGAGGTGGAGCGGCGCGCTTGTTCGGCCGCAATGCGAAAGCTGCCATAGCGCCCGACCAGCAGGAAGGATTGAAGCAATTTCAAGTTGATGTCAGCCATCTCTGCACCGCCATAGGGGCCTACCAGCCTCAGAATGGAGAGAATTTCTGAATGTGCAATAAGATTTTCTGAATAAAATCGATCAAAATTGGGCTACGTCCCTCGGAAAAAACCACGCATAGTGTGCAGCACGCAGTGTGGAGGAGACTGGGTAACAGGTGACGGGTGGAGGTCTGTCGCCGGCGCTTGATGCAGATCAAGTCGTGCCCGCAACTTTGCACTTAATCATACGACCTGAGTGTCGCATTCAAAAAACGCGGTGTTTGGCTGGTCACCATGCACCGCTCTTGAGACTGACCAACATTCCCGAACGGGGGTGTTTTTCCAGGGAGGAATAACATGAAGAACAAAACACTCGCGGCAGGTCTTGCCGCTGTCATGGTCACGGGTGGTGCCGCACAGGCGCAGGAAGTGATCGAAATGACATCCGCATTCTCGCGCAACCTGCCGATCCTCGGCACGGCGGGCGTGGACTTTGTGGAAAAGATCAACGGCATCTCGACAGAGGTCGAGTTCGAGCATTTCGATCCTGGTGAGTTGGTTCCGACGCTGGAAGCGCTTGATGCGGTCTCCAACGGGTCTGTTGATGCGGCATACACCACATCCGGTTACTGGCAGGGCAAGATCACTTCTGCCTCGCTCTTTGCGGCTGTGCCCTTTGGCCCGGAAGCAGGCGAATTCCTGGCATGGATGCTCTATGATGATGGTCATGACCTGATGCAGCGCATGTATGATGAAAACGGCTATAACGTCGTCGTCATGCCTTGCGGGATCATCGCACCTGAAACGTCCGGCTGGTTCAAGGAAGAGATCACAAGCATGGCCGACCTTGAAGGTCTGAACATGCGCTTCTTCGGTCTGGGTGCGGAAGTAATGCAGCGTCTTGGCGTGTCCACATCGCTCTTGGCGGCAGGTGACATCTTCCCCGCGCTGGAGCGTGGCGCGATTGACGCCACAGAATTCTCCATGCCGCTGATTGACCAGCGTCTGGGCTTCTACAACATCGCGTCCAACAACTATTTCCCCGGCTGGCACCAGCCTGCAACCATGTTTGAGCTTCTGATCAACCGTGATCGTTGGGAAGATCTGGATGAGTTTACCCAGAACCAGATCGAGGTTGCTTGCCTGGCCAACATCACCACCAACTACGCTGAAGGTGAGGCCAAGAACTATGCCGCCATGGTGGCCAACGTCGAAGAAAACGGCGTGACCATCCGCCAGTGGCCGCAAGAGATGCTCGACACGTTCGAGAGCACCTGGAACGAGGTTGCCGGTGAACTGGCTGCGGAAGACGAGTACTTCAAGCTGGTCTGGGACGACCTGCAAGAGTTCCGCGCAGGCTACAAGATCTGGTCTGACAACATCTACCTGCCACGTCCGCGCAACTAAGCGGATAGTCGGACAAAAGAATGAAAGGGGCGGTGCAACACCGCCCCTTTGCTTGCACATCAGGTCGACGACAAAGGTTCAAACGTCATGGAAAAGCCAGAAGAGCTTGTTGCCATTTCCGACCCCGGAGAGGTGGGACGCGCCGAACATAACCGCGGTGATCGCTTTGTCGTGTTCATCTCGAATATCGCTGCGTGGCTGTTCCCAATCCTGATGCTGGCGATCACGGCGCAGGTGATCCTGCGCAACTCTGGCATGAACCAGGCGTGGCTCGATGATTTGCAATGGTGGCTCTACGGCGCTGCAGTGCTCGTGGGCGTGGGGTATGCGGTCACGACCGATAGCCATGTGCGCGTTGATATCTTCTATGAAGGGTTTGCCGACGAAAAGAAGACCCGCATCAACATCTTTGCCATCGGCTGGCTGTTTTTGCCTTTCATCGTGCTGTCCTGGGACGTGACCTATGATTACGCGCTCAGTTCAATCCGCGCTGACGAAGGATCCGACAGCCCGAACGGCTTGCATAATCTCTGGATTCTGAAGGTCTTTATGAATGTGGCCTTCATCTTCATTGGCATCGCCTGCTGGGCGGCCGTGATCCGCAATATCAAACGGCTGCATCCGCCGAAACTCTGGCGGCAGCTATGGGGGACGTTTCCGGGAACCTTCCTGATCCTCAACCTTGCGATCTACTACGGCCTTTTGATCATCGCGACGCTGACAGCGCCCGAGGGCACCAGCGCGCGCGACATTCGCCGCGGTCCTCTTTTCGGAGAGGTAGAGTTCGGCAATTACGAGGTCACCTACACCGTCCTTGCGACAATCATCCTGACACCCCTTCTGATCCTTGTGCTGCGCGCCATGGACAAGACGCGCAAGACCGGAGCCTGACCCATGCTTGAATTTATCGGGCAGTTCCTGACGCTGAATGAAATCGCGGTTATCGCGATGTTCCTGACCTTCATCTGGATGCTGTTCCGCGGCATCCCGGTGGCGATGGCGCTTGTGGGTGTCAGCCTTGTTTTCGTGCTGATTGCCGAGATTTTCCTCGATCCGAACCGCAGCCTGTTCCGCGATATCATCGACTTTGAACGGGTGGGTGTAGATTATCAGCGGCTGGGGGCGCTGTCGGGGCGTATCTTTGGCAGCACCGTCAAGAACCCGGTGCTGGTCGCGCTGCCAATGTTTATCTTCATGGGGCTGATGCTGGATCAGTCCGGCGTGGCACAGCGCATGATGCAGTCGATGCAAAAGCTTTTTGGCGGCCTGCGTGGCGGGCTGTCACTGACGGTGATGCTGATCGGGATCATCCTGGCGGCCTCCACCGGTGTGATCGGCGCCTCTGTGACGCTTTTAGGTGTGATGGCGCTGCCCGCGATGATGGCGCAGAACTACTCCAAACCGATTGCGACGGGCACGATCGCATCTGCTGGCACGCTGGGCATCCTGATCCCGCCTTCGATCATGCTGGTGATCATGTCGGACCAGCTGGCGATCAGCCTCGGTGACCTGTTCATGGGAGCCCTTTTCCCCGGTCTGATCCTTGGCGCTCTGTATATCACTTTCATCGTCATCTACGGCCTGATCCGGCCCGATGCGATGCCAGCCCCGGAAAAAACCGAAGAGGTCGGCTGGCCGGTGGTGAAAGAGGTGCTGCTGGCGGTCGTGCCGCCGATGTTCCTGATCCTCTTGGTGCTCGGCTCGATCTTTGCCGGCATTGCGACACCGACAGAGGCATCGGGCCTCGGCGCGCTAGGTGCGACAATGCTGGCTTTGGTCAACGGCCGCCTGAATTTCAAAGTCATGAAAGAAGTCAGCCGCTCCACCCTGAACACGTCGGGCTACATCGTCGGCATCTTCCTTGCCGCGAACTTCTTTGCCTTCATCCTGCGTCGCTACGACGGGGATGCGATAATCGAAGGGCTGGTCCTGTCGGTCGCGAACGACCCTTACACAATTATCCTCTTCATCTTGTTCATCGTGTTCCTTTTGGGCTTCCTGCTCGACTGGATCGAGATCACGATCATCATCATGCCCCTGATGCTGCCGATCATTCAGGGGCTGGGGCTGGAAGCGGATATTCCCGACTTTGATCAGGTGGCAGAACCGGTTGTGACGTGGTTTGCGATCCTTGTGGCGGTGACCCTACAAACCTCGTTCCTGACGCCACCGGTGGGTTTTGCGCTGTTCTACCTCAAGGGTGTCTGCCCACCGGGTGTCAGCATCGCAGATATCTACAAGGGTGTGATCCCGTTTGTGCTGCTGCAGATCCTGGGGCTTTTCATCGTGTTCGAGTTCCCGGCCCTTGTGACGTGGCTTCCGTCTGTCGCCTATGGCAACTAGGGGCACTGGCAACAAAGCGTTAGCCATGCCCTGCGTTTGCCCTGTTTCAGACGGCGCGCTGCAACAAACGGCTTTTTTCGGCTGAATTGTGGAACTAATCTGTTCAACCGGGGTTCATCCACTGTCAAATGCGTTCAGGAGCGTGGCATGAATGTGAAAATTACCGAGGTTTGGTACAAATCTGGTGAACCAACCGATAACACACGGGCGATTGCACAGCGCGACGGGCAGTCATTCCGCAGGGCGCAAACGGTGACGGGCCCACTGAATATGTCGCCCACAGAGATGCTGCACTCGTTCCGCAACGCTCTCGGCACGGCGCAGGGACCAGAGGTTTCGCAAAACAGGTGAATAGGGCAGCGATCTATCTGGATCGCACGGCCTAGGGGGGAAAGAGAGCGCATTGCGCTCTCTTTTTTTGCCTAGAGGCCGCTTACCGGCGTTAGCTCTGCATCTGAGAGTGCGTCAAGCCGTGGCATCAGATTGAGAAGTTCTGCCGTGTAGGCGTGCTGCGGGCTGGTGAAGAGCGCTGACGTCTCTTGCACCTCTACCAACTGTCCGTTCTTCATCACGCCGACCCGGTCGCACATCTGCCGCACAACGGGCAGGTCATGGCTGATGAACAGCATCGTCAGGCCGAGGTGTTCCTGCAGGTCCTTGAGGATGTTCAGGATTTGCGCCTGGATAGACACGTCAAGCGCGCTCGTCGGCTCATCACAGATCAGGAAGCGTGGCTGCGTCGCCAGCGCGCGTGCGATGGAGATCCGTTGCCGCTGCCCACCGGAAAACTCATGCGGGTACTTGCGCCAGGCATCACCGGCAAGCCCCACGCGATCAAGCAGTTCGCGGACACGATCCTTGGCCGCAGAACGATCCATGATCTTGAGGTGCAACAGCGGTTCGGCCACGATGTCACCCACCTGCATCCGCGGATTGAGGCTCGAAAACGGGTCCTGAAAGATCATCTGGATCTGGCGGCGATAGCGGGCAAGGCCTTCGGCCTGCATCGCCGTCATCTCTTCCCCGTCAAAGAAGATCTTGCCCTCATCCACGGGATAGAGCGTTGCAATCATGCGCGCGATGGTGGACTTGCCGGACCCGCTCTCGCCAACGACGCCAAAAACCTCGCCATCCTTGATGTCGAAAGAAACGTTGTCGACGGCGGTGAAGTACTTGCGCTGCGACGGGATGATCGACGACTTCTCGACAAAGCGCTTGGTGATTCCTTGCACTTCGACGAGTTTCCCGGATCTGGACGCCTCTGGCCGCGGCCAGTTGCGCGCGAGGTCCTTGATGTTGAACTCCGTCCTGCGCCCGCCATAGCTGACCTGCGGGAAACGCGCGACCTTCACATGCGGCCGGGGGACAGCGGCGATCAGGGAGCGGGTGTATTCATGCTGCGGCGCGCCGAGGATCTGTTGTGTCGTGCCGCTCTCCACCACCTTGCCCGAATACATGACGGTGACCTGTTCGGTCGTATCGGCGATCACACCCATGTCGTGGGTCACGAGGATAACTCCGACCTGGCGTTCAGCAGCCAACTCCTTGATCAGGTCCAGCACCTGCGCCTGGATGGAAACGTCAAGCGCCGTCGTCGGTTCATCCGCCACGATCACAGACGGTTCCGAACATAGCGCCAGCGCAATCACCACACGCTGCCGCATGCCGCCGGAAAACTGGTGGGGGTATTGGTTGAAACGCTCGGCGGGGTTGGGGATCGACACGCGGTCAAGCAGGGCGATGGCGCGTTTCTTGGCCTCCGCTGCCGAGAGCCCGAGATGTAGCTGGATCGTCTCCACCAGTTGCTCACCAATCGTGAAAAGCGGGTTGAGCGATGTCAGCGGGTCCTGAAAGATCATCCCGATCTCTTTGCCGCGGATCTTGCGCTTGTCCTTTGGCCCCAGATTGTCGATCCGGCGTCCGTTCAGCCAAACCTCGCCCTCGGTGATGCGGGCAGGGGGGTCTAGCAGGCCGATCACGGCGTTGCCTGTCATGGATTTGCCGGCGCCACTTTCGCCCACGACGCCCCGGATTTCACCGGGTCGAATGTCATAGCTTACGTTCTGCACGGGTTTGACGATCCCGCGCCGCGTCGGGATTTCGACGGTCACATTGCGGATGGAAAGGACGGGTTCTGTCATCGCAGCCTCGGGTTCAATGCGTCGCGCAGCCAGTCGCCCAGCAGGTTCACACTCAGTGCCAGCGCCAATAGCGTGCAGGCCGGGAAGAAGAGGATCCACCACTCACCCGAGAAGAGGAAGCCTTGCCCAATGCGGATCAGCGTGCCGAGGGATGGCTGGGTGGGCGGTGCGCCGACGCCAAGGAAGCTGAGCGTCGCCTCGGCAATGATCGCAAGCGCCAGAGAGATCGTGGCGATCACCAGAACGGGCGACAGCACGTTCGGCATGATGTGGCGCAGCATGATCGTCAGCGGGCGTTGTCCGATGATCTGTGCGGCGGCCACGTAGTCCTTGCTCTTCTCCACCAGCGTCGCCCCGCGCACCACGCGGGCGAACTGCACCCAGTCGCTGAGTCCGATGGCGAGGATCAGCACCCAGATCGCCATCTGGTCGCGGTATTCGACCGGCGTGACCCCCTTGGCGATGCCAAAGATCAGCATGGCCACGAGAATCGACGGAAAGGTCAGTTGCACATCGGCGGCGCGCATGATGATCGTGTCGGTCCAACCGCCCACATATCCCGCCAACAGGCCAAGGATGATCCCCAGCACCATGGCAAAGGTGACGGCCGCAAGGCCCACGAAAAGCGAAACGCGCATCCCGTAAAGGATTGTCGAATAGACATCCCGACCCTGATCGTCGGTGCCGAGGAAAAAGCTGTTGTCGGTAAAGGCGTTGGGTTCCATTGGTGGGGTGAACCCATCCATCAGATTCAGGCTGGCCGGGTCAAACGGGTTCGTCGGCGCGATCAGCGGGGCGAAGATGGCCGCGAGGATCAGGAGCAAGGCAACGACGCTCGACACCACCGCGACGGGCGAGCGCCGATAGGCATAGAACAGATCACTGTCGAGCGCGCGGCGCAGGCGTGAAGGCGCAGCTTTCGCGGCTTCGGTTTCGGCGTTTGTGTCTGTCATGATCCGGTCACCCGCAGTCTTGGGTCAATGAAGGCGTAAAGCAGGTCAACGATCAGGTTGATCATCACGAACATCACCGAAATCAGCATCAGGTAGGCGGCCATGACCGGGATATCGACGAATTGGATCGCGTTGATGAAGAGAAGGCCAAGACCCGGCCATTGGAACACCGTTTCGGTGATGATGGCGAAGGCGATGATCGCGCCAAGTTGCAACCCGATGATCGTGATCACCGGTACCATCGTGTTCTTCAGCGCATGGCGGAAGTTGATGACCCGGTCGCTGAGGCCGCGTGCCTTGGCAAAACGGATGTAGTCCTGCCGCAAGACTTCCAGCATCTCTGACCGGACCAGCCGCATGATCAGCGTCATCTGGTAGAGGCCCAATGTGATCGACGGGAGGATCAGCGCCTTCAGCCCTGTGGCTGTCAGGAAGCCGGTGGACCAGCCGCCGATATCGACGGTTTCCCCGCGTCCGAAACTGGGCAGCCACCCCAACTCCACCGAGAACAAGTAGATCAGCAAGATGCCTATGAGGAAAGTTGGCAGGGACACCCCGATGAGCGAGGCCGACATGATGAAATTCGCCACCCAGCCATCGCGCCTGATCGCCGTGAACACCCCAAGCGCGATGCCAAGGAGAACGGCGAAAACGGCGGAAACTGCCGCCAGTTCAATGGTCGCGGGCGCCCGCTCCAGCAGGATCTCTGACACCTCGCGCCCTTGGCGGAAGCTGACGCCGAAGTTGCCCTGCACCGCCCCTTGGAGGAACCGGAAATACTGCACCGGAAACGGCTGATCGAGGCCAAGCTGCGCGCGCAGCCGTTCGACATCTTCAATCGTGCGTTCCTGCCCCAGCATGTTGTCGATCGGATCACCGACAAAACGGAACATCGAAAAGGCGACAGCGCCCACGATCAGCAAAACAAGGATCGACTGCGCGACGCGGCGAAGGATGAATGAAAGCATGAGGGTCTTTCGTCTGTGGCGGCCCCAATGGCAGGGCCGCCAGAGGTAGGATTTAGTTCACTGTTACCCAGCGCAGGATGAAGAAGTTATCCGGGCGCTGCGTCAGTTCGATATTGCTGCGCGTGCCCCAGACGAGCGGCTGGACGTAAAGCGGCACATAGGCGTATTCGTCCTGCATGATCGTCGCGACCTCGTCCAGCATCGCCTGACGTGCAGTGTCGTCAATCTCCGACTGGATCATCGGCAACAGCTCATCAATGCGCGCGTTGGAATAGGCACCGAAGTTCCACGAGCCGAGACGCTTTTCCTCGTTCGGGGTAGAGCCGAGGAAGCGGATCGGGTGCTCGGCATCAAATGTGCCGGGCGACCAGCCCAATAGGTACATATCGAAGTTGTCGGCCCGCAATTCCGGCCAGTAGTTCTGCACGGGCATCGCATCCAGCGTCGGGCTCAGGCCGACCTGTGCCAGCATACCCGTGATCGCCTGGCACACAGCCTCATCATTCAGATAGCGGTCGTTGGGGCACTTCAGATCAAAGGTCGCCCCGGCCATCCCGGCCTCTTCCAACAGCGCGCGTGCGCTGTCAGGGTCATAGGCGTAAGGCGCACCGGCGACCTCGGAATAGCCACGCATCGCGGGGCTGACGAGTTGGCTGGCTACCTCGGCGTTACCGCGCATGATGGTTTGTAGGATCGCGGGCACGTTCACGGCCTTTGCAACAGCCTCACGCACGCGGGCGTCCTGGAAGATGTCCGCGCCACCTTGGCCAGCCTCACTCTCACCGGGTTGGTGATCGAATCCCAGCATGATCACACGGGCTTCGATGCCCTGGATCACGTTGACGTTCGGATCACCCTGCAAGCGGGCGACATCCTGGATCGGCACCGGGTTGATGAAATCGACATCGCCGGACAAGAGCGCGGCAAGCGCAGTGGCCGGGTTCTGGATCGGGGTCAGTTCGGCGCGGGTGATGTTGTGCTCCACCTCACCCCACCAGCCGTCAAAGGGTTCAAGCACTGTCCGCAGGCCGGGTTCGCGTGTGGTGATCTGGAAGGCACCGGTGCCATTGGCGTTCAGCGTCGCATAGTTCCCGGCTTCCTTGTCAGGCAGGGTTGCGCCATTCGCCTCGGCCCAGCCGCTATCCATGATCATCCAGTTAGCGATGCTATCTGGAAAGATCGGGTTCGGGGCGGATGTCATGATGTCGACGGTGAAGTCATCGACCTTGATCACCTCGCTGACGGGGGCAAACCAGCTGCGCGTGTCAGAGTTTTCGTCCGACGCGCGTTCGTATGAAAAGATCACGTCATCGGCGTTAAACTCTGCACCGTCTTGGAAGGTCACGCCCTCGCGCAGGTTGAACCGCCAGCCTTCACCGTCGCCAATCGGCTCCCACGATGTCGCCAAGGCAGGCTCAATCGTCATGTCTTTGCCGCGACGGACGAGGCCCTCGTAGACGTTGTTGAGAAAGCCCAGCACGGGGGCAGAGTTGACAGCGTGCGGGTCCATTGTCTGGGGGTCTGTCGTGACAGCGAATTTGAACTCTTCGGCGAATGCGGGGGCCGCGAGTGCGCTGGTAAGCGCCATGGCCGAAACAAGTCTTTTCATGATGGATCCTTTCCCTGTCATTTCCGAAGGACGTAATGCCCCCCGCTGACTTTCAATGCGGCCCGCCCGATCGCGCCGGGCGGGCCAGAGGGGTTAGTTCATGGTGAAATATTTCACCTTTGGCTGATCTTCTGGGTCAACCTCAATCCCGACACCGTCGGCCATACCCCAGTTCAGCACCTGGTGGTGGATTGGAATGTAGAGCGCCTCGTCCTGCACGACGCGCCAGATGTCAGCGATATCGGCATTGCGTGCATCCAGATCCGTGTTGGAGGCAAGCGAGATGATCTTGGCATCCAGTTCATCATTGTCGAAACCTGTGCCGTTCCACGTTCCGATGCTGTCTTCACGCCCGTGGACGAGGAAGTTGAAGATGTATTCGGAATCGTAGGTCGGCACGCCCCAGCCCAGCATGTAGAAATCCGTTTCACCATTGGTGATCAGGGGGAAGTGCTGTGCCTTTGGCTGTGCATTCAGGTTCACCGTCACGCCAATCTGGCCCAGCATGCCGACAGCGGCCTGGCAGATCGCCTCGTCATTGACATAGCGGTCGTTGGGGCAGTCGAGCTGGATCGAGAAACCGTCACCATAGCCTGCCTCGGTCATCAGCGCGCGGGCGCCTTCGACGTCCGTCATGCTTTCCGCGTCCATCTCGGCGGTCCAGCCGTTCACGAAGGGTGGCGCGATCATGCCTGCAGGCGCAGATTGTCCACGCATCACGACCTGGCGGATCGCGTCGCGGTCCATCGCCATCGACATCGCCTTGCGGACGCGCACATCGGCAAGCGGGTTTGCGCCCTCGACATTGTCAGCGGCGATATCATCCGCGCCCTGGTTCATACCAAAGAAGATGACGCGGTTCTGCGGGGCCTGCTTGACGACCAGGCCATCGGCGTCATCGACGCGTGCCAGATCCTGCACAGGCATATCCTGCAGGAAATTCACCTCACCCGACAAAAGTGCTGCGACACGAGTCGCGGCGTTCTGGATCGGGGTATAGACGATCTCGGATACTTCCATCGGGAACTGATCACGGCCCCAGTAATCCTCGTTCCGGACCATCACGGTGCGCACATCAGGCTCGCGCGTTTGAAGCACGTAAGGACCGGTGCCATTGGCGTTTGTCGTGGCGAAAGTGATCTCGCCCCCTTCAAAGTCCTGCACATTGACGGTGTCATTCGCCTCGGTCCAGCCCTTGTCCATGATGAAGAGGTTTGTCAGGTTCGAAGGCAGGATCGGGTTCGGGCCGTCCGTGACCATTTCGATGGTAAAGTCATCCACCGCACGGACCTCGACGATGGACCCGATCAGTTCCTTCATGTCAGAGTTCGGTTGTTTGGCGCGCTCAAAGCTGAACACGACATCCTCGGCGGTGAAAGCCGCGCCGTCATGGAAAGTCACGCCCTCGCGCAGGTTGAAAACCCAGACGTTTGGATCGTCGGCACTTGGCGCCCAATCGGTGGCAAGCGCGGGTTCGAATGCGCCGGTGGTGTCGCGAATGATCAGCGGCTCATACATCTGATGGCGGATCGTATGCGTCGGCCCCTCGTTCTGGGCGTGCGGGTCCAGCGTCAGCGCGTCACCGGCGCGAGCCCATCGCAGCGTCTCTGCGTTTGCGAGTGCCGTGGTCGACAAAAGCGTCGCAACAGCAAGCAAGCCTGTCATCTTGTTCATGTGATTCTCCCTGAGGTGTTATTGGTCTTTGCATGCCCCCGCATGCAAAACATGCCGCCATAGAAGATGATCTGGCGGGGGACCTCAAGGGCAGGGCACAAAAATTGATTGCTGCGGCGGCAATTGGTGAAAGCTTGGGCAGATGGCCTTATTGGAGCAATGCCGCGATCTGGCGACTGTTCAACAACCCGGTTGGCCGGGCACCCTGATCCCGTTGATAGCGTTCAATCGCAGCATAAGTGCGCGGCCCGGCGATGCCGTCCGCACCGCCAGTGTCATAACCCATACGGGTGAGCTTGACTTGGATCGTGTAGATCTCACGCATGGAAAGCATGCGGTATCCGCTTGGCTGAGCGTCATTGTTCGGGACGGTTAGCGTCCCGGTGAACCCACCGGCGCCCGGCGTTGCCTGGGGGAATGTTGGCAGACTGCCGCCTGCGCCAAAACCCATCGCAAACAAGGACGGAGAGCCGTTATTGCGGATCGCTTCCTCAACAAGGTCAGACGTACGCGAAACGCCATCACGAAACTGCGCAACATCCGCCAACAAATCCGCCGGGTAGTTGGCAACGCTCAGGCACGCCTCGGTTGCTTGCGCGTGACCATAAGCAGTCAAATAGACATCGCCTGTCCCGCCATAGACCCTGTCAATCTCTGACTTGAATGCGGCCCACGATCGGTCGACGCAGTCTCTGGCCGTTTGCGCTGTGGCAAGCTGTGCGGAAACCGCCAAGAGAACGGCTATCCTCAGAGTCTTCATGGTTGTTCTCCTTCTTCCGAAGTGTCACCACTTTCGCTTTGTTTGATGCGGTTAAATAGGTCGTCAGTCTCCTGCACTGTGTCCCGCACATCCTGCCCAGCGGTGATCGACCCGCCATAAATTGGCACCACGTCCTTGCTGGCCGTGTTGTGGGCGATCAGGAATGTTCCCAACGCCATGGCGATGATCCCCGGTGACGCCGTAACAATCCCGAGCGTCACGCCGCCCCAGCTGACATCCAGCTTGGACCGGTCGCGCGCCACGTAGAAGACGACACCGATCCCCAAGAGAACAATGCTGATCCCCGCGAAAAGCCCCGCGGACCGCCGCATCGTACTGACCAGCAGGAAGTATTGATGGCTGCGATAGGACAGGTTTTCATCTGTTGCGGGGTCAAACATATGCCCTCGCAGCCAAGAGATGTGATCGACGAGAAACCAACCGATGCCCACAAGAACGAAAGCGCTGATCAGCGTCAGATACCAGGGAACAAAACGTTCCCACGAATTGCGTGGCTCACTCATGCTTCAAATGACACTTCTGATAAACTTCGAAACGAATAACGTCACAATACCATCAAATCTGCCTTGCGTCTAATCCGGGAACACGCCGATCTGGCTTGCGCCATGCCGCCAAGCTGCTAACCCTTTGACCATGACGCACAAGACCGCCCTTTCGCTGATCGCAATCCTCGCTGCTGGGACGGCCCTTGCAAGTCCGTTTCCTGACCCAATCACCGATGCAGACTATGCGCCGGTTGATGAGGCAGAGGCGCGTTTGGGGCAGTTGCTGTTCTACGATCCGATCCTTTCGGGGAACCGCAATGTCTCTTGTGGGACATGCCATCACCCGGCGTTCGGGACTGGGGATGGGCTGTCGCTTGGGATTGGCGATGGCGGCATTGGGCTGGGGCCGGACCGTGTTGCCGACCCGGGCAACATGCCCGAACAACGCATCCCGCGAAACGCGCCGGGGCTCTGGAACCTCGGCGCCAAGGAGTTCACAGTTCTTTTCCACGATGGCCGTATCGAGGTGGACCCAAACCGCCCCGGAGGCCTGCGCACGCCGCTGGATGCGGATATGACGACGGGGTTTGCCTCGCTCCTTTCGGCGCAGACCATGTTCCCGGTGCTCAGCGCGGATGAGATGGCAGGGCACTATGGCGAAAACGACGTCTCACTTGCTGTGCGCCGGGGCGTAATCACAGGTGATGGCGGGGCCTGGGACATTATCGCACGTCGGGTCGCTGCGATCTCCGCTTACGCCGATGATTTCATGGCCGTTTATGATCATATTGATCACCCCAATCAGATCGCCTTCACTGATATCTCCAACGCCGTTGCGGCATTCATGGAGTTCGAATGGAGGTCTGACACGGCGCCTTTCGATGCGGTGCTGCGGGGGGAGCGTGATTTGCCAGAACCCGCGGCCACCGGCATGACGCTTTTCTATGGCGAGGCTGGTTGTGCCAGCTGCCACAGCGGCGCGTTTCAGACCGACCATCAGTTTCACGCGATGGGCGCACCGCAGATCGGTCCGGGAAAGGCTGCCCGTTTCGAAAGCCACGCGCGGGATGAGGGGCGGTTTCGTGTGACGGGCAACGCCGATGATCTCTACGCCTTCCGCACGCCATCGCTGCGCAATGTGGCGCTGACAGGCCCCTATGGCCACGCAGGGGCGCATAGCGATCTGCGCGACTTTGTCGTGGCGCATCTGGATCCGGTCGCCGCGCTCGCACACTACAACCTGGCCTCGGCAACCTTGCCTGACCTGCCCGTGACGGACGACGCGGACCTCGCAAACCCTGCAATTGTTGAGGCTGTCAGCTTTGCGCCTGTGCAAATTGGCGAAGACGAAATTGACGCCCTCATCGCCTTCCTTGACGCACTGACCGATCCTGTCGCAGCCGAAGGGCGGCTCGGCGTCCCAGAGGCTGTCCCCAGCGGTTTGCCTATCGACAACCCTACCGAGTGATGATGACCGTCTGATTGGCCGCGTATTCGTGGCCTGTGGCTGTGCCGTCCGGCCATTTGACGGTCAGGACCGCGCTGTCCGCATCGCCAAGACCAAAGTGAAGGGGGAGGGCGCTGCCACCTGCATGCCCGCCACCAACAACACGCTGCTGTGTCTGGATCAGAGCATTGCCCGCGCCGTAGCGGACCGTGACGGTCGCCCCGATGGCGCGTGTATTCGGGTGCATCTGGCTCAGATCCACGCGCAGCCAGTTGCCGGTGCCTTCGGTCACATTGCGATAAAGCTCCATCGGGGCGCGCCGGTTCATGACCACAAGATCAAGGCGCCCATCGCCGTCAAAATCCGCGAAACCGCCACCGCGTGACCGATCCTTCGTGGCAATGCCAGCAGTGGCTGCGGCTTCGATGAATGTGCCATCCGCTTCCTGGATAAGCAGGTTGTTCGGGTCCTGCATGGCAAGCCCTGGCATCTGGTCCACGTTGCCCTTGGCGATGAAAAGGTCTGGCAGACCGTCATTGTTCACATCCGCGAACTCCGCATGCCACCCGGTCGAAGGGCGGCCATCGTCACCAGTGTGCGGGCGCTGGGCATAGGTGCCGATGTCATAGGGCGCGTTGGCATAGGTGCCGTCAGCCTGGGCAATCTGCATTAACTGGTCACCCATCGAGGTCAGCATGACCTCATCCCGGCCATCGCTTGTCAGATCACGGCTGGCAATCCCCATGCCCCAGAGCGATGTGTTCGCCCACCCATCTTCCGGCCCCAGAAACCGTTCATCGGCAATGTCCCACATCTGCTCATACCCGCCGCGGACGTAGTAGTGGCGGTCATTCGAGAGGCGCAGGGTCATGCGACCGCGGGCGTCACGGGCGGCAAGCATGGAAAGCGGGCAGAACCCCGGGGTGAGGGGGGTCGCAGTATAGTCACCTTGCCCGGCACGCAGAAGAAAATTGTCGTCACAGGCCTCGAACGGGCCATCAGGATCAGACCGATCGACATAATTCCCGACGGCCATCGTCAAACGATCGTTGGCGTCCCACCATGCGGTAAAGGCGGTGGTCCAGCGGTCAGACAGGGGCAGCAGGCTGCCCTCGCTGAACTGGCAATCGCCCGCGCCCATGAGTAGGCGATTTTGGCCTACACGCATCACGAAAAGATCGAGGATACCGTCACTGTTGATATCCAGCGGATAGGCACCGGTGACCCCCGTCAACGCAGGCGCGGGCGCTTCGGCGAACTGAAAATCGCCCATGTTGCGCATCAGTTTGGCGGGGTTCTCGCCCCCTGCCGCATAGAGATCGGGCAGGGCGTCGCCGTCACAATCAAAGATCGCCACGCCGCCGCCCACGAAATGCTCCCACCCGCCACCGTAGACGTGCATTGGCAAACCGGTTGAGCGGTTCTTGAACAATGGGTCTGCAGCCGCGGGGCTGGCGAGCGCCAGCAAAAGCAGGGCGCGGATCATGCCTTGACGCCACCGATCGCGGTGTTGGTGACGGCGTCGAGCGCCAGCGCACTGGCGCCGCGCGCCCAGATGAAACCACCCCAGGCATGCGTTTCAATCCGGCACGGGGTGCGACCATCGTTGAGTGTCAGCTTTTGCATTTCGGCCAGCACCTCTTCGGCGTAGAGGTAATCATACTGCATCCGTTCGCCGGACAGGATGATCAAGCCGGGGTCAAAAAGCTGGATCACGTTGGACAGGCCCACGGACAGGTAGCGGCCCGCGCGGCGAAAGATCGTGCGCGCAGCCTCGTTTCCGGATTTGGCTTGGGTAAAGAGGGCGTCGAGCATGGCGCTCGCGCTTTGCAGATTGCGCGGGTTGCGGTGCAGGGCGGTGCCTGCTTCCCGGGCAAGGGCGTAATCGGCCAGATAGGCCTCCAGGCATCCGCGCTGCCCGCAACGACAGAGCGCACCATCAAGTTGCACCTTCGTATGACCCAACTCCAGCCCCATGCCTTGCGCGCCGCGGAACAGGCGATTGTCCAGAACGAGGCCCATGCCAACCCCATTTTCGATCGTCACCACCGCGAAGTCAGAGATCGAGCGGCCCGCACCAAACCACAGCTCTGCAAGCGTCAGCACGTTGGCGTCATTATCGACATAGAGCGGGACGCCAAAGCGGTTGGTAAAGGCCTGTGTCAGGTTTACCGACTTTTCGACAAGCAGGGGCGACCAGGGCACTGTCCCTGTCTCATGATCGACAATCCCCGAAACACCCGCGCCAATCGCGGCGATGTCGGTGAGGGCGGTTTTCGTGGGCGCAAGAAGGGTATCCAGAAGCGCCTCAACCTCGTCCAGCAGGTGATCAAGCGACTTTGGGGTGGCGGCTGTCGGCTTCACGGCCTCTGACAGAATGTTGCCTGCAAAATCGGTAAGGACCGCCGAATGCGCCTCGTCTGACAGCTTGATGCCGATCACATGATGCGCCTCTGGCACCACCTCCAGTGCGACTGGGGGGCGACCACGCCCTGACTCGCGGGCCTGTTCGGCCACCTCGCGCAGTTGCCCGGCCGCGATCATTTCGGCGGTCAGTGCGGTCACTGATCCCGCGCTGATGCCCAAGGCGCGGGTGACGTCTGTGCGCGCGGCACGGCCATGGGCGCGTACATGTTCAAAGACGAGCTGACGGAGTGGTTTCGCTGCGGCCACGCCCGTTGGTAGCAATGGCCCACAGCCGTCAACGCCTGCCGATTCGTCGTTTGGGGTTTTCAACTCGTCATACATTGTTCAGCGCCTGAATTATATAGGCCCGATTTCATATGATGAGAGGCCCGTCTTCACATCTTGCCCAGAAATCCGGCAGTTCCAAAGCAATTTTTCTACTTTCAAAGCAATTTTTATTTTGACAAGTGAATTAAATTCGTCATCCTTTTGTCAGAGGGTTCAACACCCCGCCCCGATGCATGGGGCACACTTAGGGAGGAAAACATGCATAAATCCGTAGTTATGGCGGCCATTGTGGCTGCCGGTTTCAGCACGGCTGCCTTTGCTGATGGTCACGGCGTCACCGTCGGGGTCAGCTGGTCCAACTTCCAGGAAGAGCGTTGGAAAACAGACGAGGCTGCCATCGTTGCTGCACTTGAAGCTGCAGGTGCCACATACCTGTCCGCTGACGCGCAGTCGTCATCTGCCAAGCAGTTGTCTGACGTCGAAAGCCTGATCGCTCAGGGCGTTGATGCTCTGATCATCCTGGCGCAAGATGCCGCCGCGATTGGCCCCGCAGTTGATGCTGCCGACGCCGAAGGTATCCCAGTTGTCGCCTATGACCGTCTGATCGAAGACCCACGTGCCTTCTACCTGACATTCGACAACGTCGAAGTGGGCCGCATGCAGGCGCGCGCCGTTCTGGCAGCCCAGCCAGCGGGCAACTACGTCATGATCAAGGGCTCCCCTACTGATCCGAACGCAGACTTCCTGCGTGGTGGTCAGCAAGAAGTGCTGCAAGCTGCGATCGACAGCGGCGCGATCACCATCGTTGACGAGGCCTACACAGATGGCTGGCTGCCTGCCAACGCACAGCGCAACATGGAACAAATCCTGACAGCAAACGACAACAACGTTGACGCTGTTGTGGCATCCAACGACGGCACCGCCGGTGGCGTTGTGGCCGCGCTGACCGCACAGGGCATGGAAGGTATTCCGGTGTCCGGTCAGGACGGTGACCACGCTGCGCTGAACCGCGTGGCCCTCGGCACCCAGACTGTGTCCGTTTGGAAAGACGCACGTGACCTTGGCTATGCAGCCGGTCAGATCGCTGTTTCTATGGCGGCTGGTGCGCCAATGTCCTCCGTCGTCGGGTCCGAAACTTGGACCTCTCCAGGTGGCACGGACATGACGTCGCTGTTCCTGGCACCGCTGCCAGTGACTGCCGACAACCTGACGGATGTGACCGATGCAGGCTGGATCACGGTTGAGGCGCTCTGCCAGGGTGTCTCTGACGGCCCAGCACCTTGTAACTAAAATCGTCGGCCGGGCATGACCCGGCAGACCTTCGCCCCCGCGTTGCGTCGCGGGGGCGCACGATTTCCAAATTTCCATGCAAGCGCAGGCGCCCCGCCAGGGCGGCCAGGGATGGAGCCCCCGATGTCAGACGAAACTGCCGCACCACCGCAGACGCAACGCCGCAACTTCTTTCAATCGCTCGAGGTGGACACCCGCCTTCTGGGTATGATCGGTGCGTTCATCCTCGTCTGTCTCGTCTTCAACGTCCTGACGGAAGGGCGGTTTTTGACGCCGCGCAACATTTTCAACTTGTCGATCCAGACCGTTTCTGTGGCGATCATGGCCACGGGCATGGTTTTTGTGATCGTCACCCGCCACATCGACCTGTCGGTCGGGGCGCTTCTGGCGACTTGCACAGCCGTGATGGGGATGACGCAGACACAGTTCCTGCCGAATGTGCTGGGGCTGGAGCTCGGTCACCCGATGATCCCGTGGATCACCATTGCAATCGGCCTGGTGACCGGCGCGCTGATCGGGGCTTTTCAGGGGTATCTTGTTGGCTACCAGATGATCCCCGCCTTCATCGTCACCCTCGGCGGACTGCTGGTCTGGCGCAACGTCGCCTGGCACCTCACGAATGGCCAGACGATCGGGCCGCTTGATGAAACCTATCTGCTCTTTGGCGGTATCAACGGCACGCTCGGGGCCACAGCCAGTTGGATTGTTGGCCTGATCGCGGCTGCTGCGGCAGCACTGGGCCTCATCAACGCACGTCGGACTAAGATCGGTCACGGGTTTCCCGTCAAACCGATGTGGGCCGAGGGCGTTGTGATCGCCGTGGTCGTCGCCGTGATCCTTGGGTTTGTTGCAATCCTGAACGCCTACGAAGTGCCAGAGCGTGTGGTTGCCCGTGATTTTGAGCGGTGGGGCTGCGAAGCGGCCGAAGGATGCACCGCCGCCTATGGCATTCCCTATTCCGTGCTGCTGTTGATTGCCGTTGCGATTGTGATGACCATCATCGCGCAGCGCACACGGCTGGGTCGCTATATCTTTGCCACCGGCGGGAACCCCGACGCGGCAGAATTGTCGGGCATCAACACCAAGATGCTGACGGTCAAGATCTTTGCCATCGTCGGTGTGCTTTGCGCGCTGGGTGGGATCGTCGCCTCGGCCCGCCTCGGCTATCACACCAATGATATTGGCACGCTTGATGAACTGCGCGTGATTGCGGCAGCCGTCATCGGCGGCACGGCCCTGTCGGGCGGGATCGGCACGATCTACGGCGCCATTATCGGTGCGCTGATCATGCAATCTTTGCAGTCAGGCATGGCGATGGTTGGCGTCGACGCGCCCTATCAGAACATCGTTGTGGGCTTCGTGCTCGTCCTCGCCGTCTGGATCGACATCCAGTACCGCAAGTTTTCAGGAGCGAAATAATGGTAACTCCCCTTGTTGAAATGAAGGACGTGTCGATCTCATTCGGTGGGGTCAAGGCCGTCGATCATGTAAGCATTGACCTTTATCCCGGTGAAGTTGTGGGCCTTCTGGGCCACAACGGGGCGGGGAAATCGACCCTGATCAAGATCTTGTCTGGCGCCTACAAGATGGACAGCGGCGAGATCTGGATCAACGGGCAGAAGGCCAACATCCAGACACCCCGCGACGCGCGTGACCACAATATCGAGACGATCTACCAGACACTCGCGCTGGCCGATAACCTTGATGCTGCCTCGAACCTCTTTCTGGGGCGTGAGCTGACCACCGGCATGGGCTTTGTCGATGACGGGCGGCAAGAGGCCGAGACACGCAAGATCATGGCGCGCCTCAACCCCAACTTCAAAAAGCTGAAAGAGCCGGTGTCAGGCCTGTCCGGTGGCCAACGCCAATCCGTCGCCATTGCGCGTGCTGTCTATTTCAAGGCCAAGATCCTGATCATGGATGAACCGACCGCAGCCTTGGGTGTGCATGAGACCAAGATGGTGGCCGACCTGATCCAGGAATTGAAGGCGCAAGGCCTCGGCATCTTCCTGATCAGCCATGACACGCGCGAGATGATGGAGCTTTGCGACCGTGTTTCGGTGATGAAAAACGGGCGCGTCGTGGGCACCGAACGGGTGGAAGACGTGACAGAGGATGACATCTTGTCGATGATCATCCTTGGCAAGAACCCCAAACAGGCAGCCTGATGTATATCGGCCTTGATCTGGGCACCTCCGGCCTCAAGGCGGTTTTGATTGATGACGATCAGACCTTGCTGGCCGAGGCGACAGCGCCGCTTACGGTCCAGCGCCCGGCTGATGGCTGGTCGGAACAAGACCCTACGACATGGTTGGACGCGGCAGATGGCGCGATCCGGTCCCTTGGCACAGAAGCCGATCTTGGCAAGGTACAGGCGATTGGCTTGTCAGGCCAAATGCATGGGGCGACGCTGCTAGATGCAGCCGATGAACCTTTGCGGCCCTGCATCCTGTGGAACGATACGCGGTCTGCTGACGAGGCCGCCGCAATGGACGCCGACCCAACCTTCCGCGCGCAGACAGGCAACATCGTTTTCCCAGGCTTCACCGCACCGAAACTGGCGTGGGTGGCAAAGCATGAACCGGAGGTTTTCAACAAAACCGCGCGCGTGTTGCTGCCCAAGGACTACCTGCGCCTTTGGCTGACGGCGGAGGCAGTGGCAGAGATGTCAGACGCCGCTGGCACCAGTTGGCTGGATGTGGGCAAGCGGGACTGGTCGGATGAATTGCTCGCCAAAACCGGCCTGAGCCGTGATCACATGCCGCGCCTCGTGGAAGGCGCCGATGTGTCCGGGACGCTGCGCGACGAACTGGCCACCGCCTGGGGCCTGCCCAAAGGCGTAGTCGTTGCCGGTGGCGGTGGTGACAATGCGGCCAGCGCCGTTGGCGTTGGGGTCGTGAAGGCGGGCGATGCATTTGTCTCACTCGGGACATCCGGTGTCCTCTTTGCAGCCTCTGACGCGTATCAGCCCGATGCGGCCACGGCGGTGCATACCTTTTGTCACGCGCTTCCGGATACTTGGCACCAGATGGGTGTGATCCTCGCCGCCGCCGACGCGCTGAACTGGTTTGCAGGCGTCGCAGGGCAGGGCGCGGCCAGTATCACAGCCGACCTTGGGCCGTTGCAGGCACCCACGCGAACGCTGTTCCTGCCCTACCTGGGCGGCGAGCGGACGCCACATAACGATGCACATATTCGCGGCGCGTTCCTGCATCTTGACCACGGGTCAGATATGGCAGCCATGACCCGCGCGGTGCTGGAAGGCGTCACTTTTGCAATCCGCGACAGCTATGACGCCCTGCGCGCGACCGGAACAGAGATCAACCAGCTGATCGCTGTCGGCGGTGGCTCCAAATCAGACTATTGGCTGCAGGCGATTGCCACCTCACTCGACATGCCCATCGCCGTGCCTGTCGCAGGCGACTTTGGTGGCGCATTTGGTGCGGCCCGTCTTGGCAGGATGGCGGCCACTGGGGCCGGGGCCGAGATCGCGACGAAACCGCAGATCGCCCGGACCATTGAGCCGAATGAATCACTCACCTCCGCGTTTTCGGACGCACATGCACGTTACCGCGCCGCCTATGGCGCGTTGAAAGGACTCTCATGACCGACTTCTTCAAAGGCATTCCCGCGATCACGTATCAGGGACAGGACAGCGACAACGAATTCGCCTTCCGCCACTACAATCCAAATGAAATGGTCATGGGCAAGGCGATGAAGGATCACCTGCGCTTTGCCGCTGCCTATTGGCATTCCTTTGCATGGCCCGGCGGCGATCCGTTCGGCGGCCAAACGTTCTCACGCCCTTGGTTCGGCGACACGATGGAGGCCGCTAAGCTAAAGGCTGATGTTGCTTTTGAAATGTTCCAGATCCTCGGCGTGCCTTACTTCTGTTTCCACGATGCAGACGTGCGGCCAGAGGGCGCGACATTCGCCGAAAGCACGAAAAACCTTGCGGAAATCGTCGACTACTTTGCCGAAAAGATGGAAGCGACCGGTGTGAAGCTCCTTTGGGGGACGGCGAACCTCTTTTCCCATCGCCGCTACATGGCGGGTGCCGCGACGAACCCCGATCCGGATGTCTTTGCGTATTCCGCCGCAACGATCAAAACCTGCATGGATGCGACGATCAAACTGGGGGGCGAAAACTACGTCCTTTGGGGTGGGCGCGAAGGGTATGAGACGCTCTTGAACACCGACATGGGGCGCGAGCGCCAGCAGGCAGGCCGCATGCTGCAGATGGTCGTGGACTACAAGCACAAGATGGGCTTCGAAGGTGCCATCCTGATCGAGCCAAAGCCGCAGGAGCCAACGAAACATCAGTACGACTACGACGTTGCCACGGTCTACGGATTCCTCAAGGACTTTGGGCTTGAGGGCGAGGTGAAGGTCAACATCGAGCAGGGCCATGCGATCCTCGCCGGGCATTCGTTTGAGCATGAGCTTGCCTTGGCACGCGAGCTGGGCATCTTCGGCTCCATCGACATGAACCGAAACGACTATCAGTCCGGTTGGGACACCGACCAGTTCCCCAACAACCTGCCTGAAATGGCGCTGGCCTATTACGAGGTGCTGCGCGCCGGTGGGTTTAAGACCGGTGGCACCAACTTCGACGCTAAATTGCGGCGGCAATCGCTGGATGCCGAGGATCTGATCCTCGCCCATGTGGGCGGGATGGATGCCTGTGCGGCAGGGCTGAAGGCGGCAGCAGCCATGCTGGAGGATGGCAAGCTGGAGGAAGCGCGTAACGCCCGCTACGCAGGATGGGATACGCCAGATGCGCAGGCACTGCTAACCCAAGCGACGCTGGATCACTGCTATGACTGCGTGCTGCGTGACAATATCGAACCTGAACCCCGCTCTGGCCGCCAGGAACGCCTCGAAAACCTCGTCAATCGCTATCTCTGAGCGCGGTTTTCCCGACCTTGTGATCCCTGCAGCCCGCCCATAACCTTCGGGCGGGGCGCAGGTAAGGGCCGGGCGGTGATCAGGACCATCTTTCAGACATTCGGGCGGCGGTACATGGACGTGACGCTGCGGTCAGGGCAGGACCTGACCGTGCGAATTATCGAACGCCCGGGTCTCTGGATGGCAGAGGATGATCTGCAAACGCTCAGCCGTCAGCTGCGGCAGGTTGCGGCCCGCACGCTCGACGCTGGAAGCCTGACCTACGGTGTGTTTGCGGGGAAGGCGGAGGTGATGCAATCGGTAATCATCACGCTTGTTTGCCGCTCTGACGGCACCCCAATCGCTTTCAATGCGCTGGCGGTCATGACGGTCGAGACCGCACCGCAACCCACCGAAGTGCTGCACCTTGGCCTTGTCATGGTCGACCCGGATGAACGGTCAAAGAACCTGTCATGGGTGCTTTATGGTTTGACCTGTTTCCTGATCTTCTTTCGGCGGCAGTTCCGCCCGATCTGGATCTCGAATGTCACGCAGGTACCTGCGGTTGCGGGAATGGTCTCCAACATGTTTTCGGACGTCTGGCCTGGGCCTGATGCCGGGCGGCGCACGCTGCGGCACCTGCTGCTGGCTCGCGCAATCATGAAAGACCTCCGCCATGTGTTCGGGGTCGGGCCGGAGGCCGGGTTTGACGAAACCCGGTTCGTGATTACGGATGCCTATACGGGCGGGTCTGATGATCTGAAAAAGACGTGGGACGATGCGCCGAAACACCGCGAGGCGCGGTTTAATGCGTTCTGCGAGGCCGAACTGGACTACGACCGTGGCGATGACCTCTTGCAATTGGGCCAAATGGATCTGGCCGCCATGCGCAGCTACCTCGCGCGCGAGGTTCCGCGGTCTGCGGTCTTTGGACTGATCCTTGCCGCAGCCATGATCGCCCTGCGGCGCGGGGTTCTGCCGGTGGTGCATTGGATGGACGCGCGCAAACCCTGGTCGGTCCTGCGACCCGCGCAAGGGGACGATCCATGATCAGCGCGGCAGAGGTTTTGACGGAGCTTTACCTCTCTGCGGCTGCCCTAGCGGGGCTCTTGATCCTGCAGTGGGTACTGACCCGGCAAGACCCTTTCGCGCCAGTAAACCGTCGGTTTCTCTTCTGCATCCGCGCGGTCATGCTCCTTTTCGCGGGCCGGATCCTTGTCAGCGTGACGGGCGTTGATGCCTTTCGTATTCTTGTGCTGCTCGGGGCGGCGTTGATCCCGCTGGGGGTGCTGTTGCTGACCGAAGGCGTGTTGCGCAGGCACGCGCCCGCGTGGATCAAGACGTTCATGGCCGCAGGCGCGGCGCTCTTCGGGATCACGGCGCTTTGGTATTCCGACAGCCTTGATCCTGCGCGCCTTGCCGGGTTGATGGGGTATCAGGTCATTGGCCTGGCCCTGTCAGGCTGGCTGATCTGGGCGCGGGATCGCGGGTCTTTGACGGCTCAGGAAAACCTGACCGTTGTCCGGTTGGGCCTGACCCTGATCCTCTTTGTGCCGCTGGCAGCGGGCGATTATCTGTTTTCGCATCTTGGCCTGCCTGTCCGGCTCTCGGCGCTGGGTGTGCTGGTGCTTTGCTGGCTGACCATCGGGCTCAGCCGGTCGCGGCAACGCCACCGGGTGACGCTGGTGACCCTGGGGCTGATGGTGGGCGTCGCGGCGGCGCTTGGTGCCGTGATCAGCATGCTGACGGCGGGGGATGCCGAAGGGTACATTCTGATCACCGCGCTTTTGCTTGCGACGCTGTTGCTGGTCGTAACGGCAAGCGACGCGCGCAGCCTGCGCGAAGAAGAGCAGAGCCTCTCACTCTTGCGGACATTGGCCGAGACAGAGGCGGAGGACGCGCAGACCTTCCTGCAGAAACTGCAGGATCACCCCGCAGTCGAAGGCGCAGTCAGGGTGTCTGACGATGCGTTGGACGCATTGCAAATGGATGTGCTGCAACGGATCTTTGTCGCGTCCCCCGTCGTGCGCAAAGCACCACCGCCTGCCCTCGGGCCAGAGGCGGATGATCACATTGCCTATCTCTTCCAACGCTATGCCGCGACCCACGTGATGCAGGTGTCTCGCGATCCTTTCACGTTGATCGCCTTGCATCTGCCCACGCTTGGTGGCAGCGACGCAACCGAGGTGGAACTGCAGCTGGTGCAAAGGATGGCGATGTTGATGGCGGAAAGGCAGGGGGCCGTGGAACATGAGTGACCGGGAAGAGGTGCGGCGGATCTTCAACGCCGGCGTCGCCGCAGCGGACCCGGTAGCGGCCGTGGCCCGGCATTTGGACGCCGTTGAAGAGCCCGCCTTGATCATCGCCGTCGGCAAGGCTGCGCGTGGTATGGCCAGCGCCGCGCTGACCCGTTTTTCTGGGTCCCCCTGCATCGTCGTCACGAACTACGAGAATGCGCGCGACCTGGACGGAGCGACAGTCTATGCAGCGGGCCACCCTGTCCCGGATGAAAACGGCGCTGCGGCGGCACAGGCGGTGATCGCCGCCTTGCAGGGGGCGACTGGGCCGGTGCTTGCGCTGATCTCTGGTGGTGGCTCTGCGCTTTTGCCGGCGCCGGCTGGCGCGGTGACGCTGGCAGACAAGGCAGCCGTCAACGCGGCCCTCCTTGGGGCGGGAATGGACATCGTTGCCATGAACCTTGTGCGGCAGCAGCTATCCGACCTGAAGGGCGGCGGCGCCCTGCGCCACGCCGCACCGCACCGGGTGACCGCGCTGATCCTGTCGGACGTGATTGGCGACGACTTGTCAGCGATTGCCAGCGGGCCGACCGTTGCGCCTTTGGGCACCGCAGCGGAGGCGATGACTATTCTGAAGAAGCATGAGATTTGGGAGGCAATGCCACCCTCCGTGCAGGAACATTTGCAGTCCGCCGGGGCGCCGCCGGAAACACCGCAGTCACGCAACATCCTCGTCGGGTCCAACGCGCAGAGCGTTGCGGCGATGGCGGCCGCGGCTGGTGAGGCACATGTGCTGCCGATGCCGGTGGAGGGTGATGTGGGTGACGCTGCGCGCCTGATTTGCGATCACGCGAAGCCGGGTGTCACACTTTGGGGCGGCGAAACGACAGTGGTGTTGCGCGGCACGGGCCGTGGCGGGCGCAATCAGGAACTGGCGCTGCGCATCGCGCAAGAGGCCGTACGCAGAGGCTGGCAGGAGTGGACGTGCCTGCAGGGCGGCAGCGACGGGCGTGATGGGCCGACCGATGCTGCGGGTGGCGTTGTCGATCAGGGCACGCTTGCGCGGATTGGCGATGTGGAAAGGTATCTTGCCAACAATGACAGCTATGCGGCGCTGGAAGCCGCGGGCGATTTGCTGATGACCGACGCAACCGGGACAAATGTGGCGGACCTTGGTGTCTTGATCTGGCGGCAGTGAGTGCCACGATGTCGGAGCCTCCGGCGGAGATCTTTTTGGGCCGATAATAACAACCGCTCAGTCGACAGGCAGACCGCTGGGCACAGTGTCCGGACGGCCCATGGGGCGGGTGTCAGCGGTTTCGCCCGTCAGGGCGTGCAGGAAGGCCACGAGGTCAGCGATCTCATCTTCCGACAGAGTCATCGGGCGCAGATCGTTGACGGCGGCCTGACGGGCGAGTTCGGCCCGGTCCTGCTGGATCGCGAAGTCACCGGCGGCGAGCCACGGCACGTCAGGCAGGTTCGCCTTTTCCGGCGTCCATGCCGCCCGCGCCACCACAGGGTCCGCATGATGGCGGATCATGTCGGCGAGCGAGGGGTAGGCCCCGTTGTGCCCGTAGGGCGCGGTGAGGGCGACGTTGCGCAGGGACGGGGTGCGGAACTTGTAGGCATCCTCAAGGAGATTGGTTTCTGCCATTCGGCCCACATCGCGTGAGATCTGATCCCAAGCCCGTGTGCGCCCGGGGCCGAAGGCGGGCAGGCCAAGTGCGTGGAACTGTTGATCAGTGAAAAGCGGGCCCGCGTGGCAGGATGCACAGCGCCCGGTAAAGAAAAGCTGACGGCCGCGTTCGGCATCCTCTGGCAAGGCAGTTCCGCTCAACCAGGCGTCATATGGGCTGTCGTAGGATTGCCATTCTGAAATGATGAAGGCCCCGAGCGCATTGCCGATCTCGACGATTGTCACATCGCCAGGTTCTTCAATATGATCAAAGGCTTCGACGAACATCGCCCCGTATTCCGGGATCGTCCGCACGCGTTTTGCGATGATCGGCCAGCCTCGATCCATCCGGTTATGCACGGCCCCCACGACATCGTTTTCACCCAGGTTCCCCATCATCTCGAACTGCGCGGCCATCGGGAAAAGTGCTTGCGCGGCGACGAGGTTGTCGAGGCCTTGGGGTAACCATTCCTCGGCGGGGCTATCGAAACCGTTACCGTAGAGGTCGGATCGGGTCAGGCGGCCATCGTGGAACATCACCTCAACCGAATTATGGCCCAGATTCCAAAGGCTTGGGGCGTTGCGGGGGATGCGTTTGCGGATGGCATCCGCGCCGGTGCCTGGGGTCCGGTCAGGGCCGACGCCCACACCGCCTTCACCGATGCCGAGTGACAGTCCGTCAGTGCCCGCATGGTCATGGTGATGGCATGTCCCGCAAGAGATATTCTTGTTGCCTGACAGTATCTTATCGTAGAACAGCAGCTGCCCGATGCGGGCTTGATCAGGGTCAACGGGGATGTAATCATCCGCTGAAATTCCCTGCGCACTGGCCAGTCCGGCGCTCAAAACCAGCCCGAGGAATGCGGTATGCAACCCGTACACAAAGCGTACACAACCTGTGCATACGTTTGTCTGTCTTTGTGGCTTTGCGCCACGCCCGCGCAGGCGGATATGGAAACCGCACGCGATCTGATGGAGGCGGGGCAGTTTGAAGAGGCCCGCGAACTTTTTGAGGTTTACGCGCGCTCCGGCAACGCGGAAGCCGAGGAATGGATCGGGGTCATGTACGGTCTCGGCCTGGGGGTGGAGCGGGACGACGAGCGGGCGTTCGAGTGGTATCTGCGGGCGTCGTTGAAAGGGCATCCTGGGGCGCAATCCGGGCTGGGCTGGTATTATGAGGTGGGCCGGGGCCTCCCTGCGCCCGACATGGTC
>JBCBOD010000198.1:0-4046 GCA_039821425.1 Pseudomonadota bacterium | reverse complement strand
GGGCGCAAGCCTGCGCAGGCGGGACAGCCCAAGGTCCAACGAAGCGGTATTTGACGTGCTCAGGTCCAAGACATCACCCCAGTGCAACTGATACTTTTAGATAGGTTGCGTCCGGGTTAGTCAACCTTAAAGTGTGTGATATTGCGAATGCACTAAACCCTGAGGAGATAAATGCCTGTCCCCGCCTCCACCCGTATTCCGCACCTGCATACATTGCCTGAAAGCGCCAAAAGCACTGTTCTGCGGTTCATCTTGCTCAGCATGAACCGCACGTCGGGGCCAGAGCGTGTGCTGGGCACACTGGCGATGTCGGCGGCTCAGTCGCGGCACAAAAGAAAACGGCGCCAAGCATAGTGCGAGACGCCGTTACAAACGTTACTTAAAAAGCGCGCGCTTCAGGTGTCGGCCTCTTCGGCCTCTAGCCGCGCGCGATCGGTGGCGCCTTTGGCATCGGCGTCACGTTCCACAAACTCAACGATCGCCATGGGCGCCATGTCGCCATAGCGGAAACCGGCCTTCAGGACGCGCACATAGCCACCCTGGCGGTCCTTGTAGCGCGGGCCCAACACGTCAAACAGCTTATCGACATAGGCGTCTTGCTTCAGCCGTGACGCGGCCTGACGGCGGGCGTGCAGATCGCCGCGTTTGCCCAGCGTCACCAGCTTTTCCACCACCCGGCGCAGTTCCTTGGCCTTGGGCAGCGTGGTTTTGATCTGTTCATGTTCAATCAGCGACCCGGCCATGTTGGCGAACAGCGCTTTGCGGTGTTCATGGGTGCGGTTCAGGCGGCGATAGCCCCGTGCGTGACGCATTTTCTAGTTCCTTCTCATTTTGCTTTGTCCGGCGGTCCGATGCGTGTCGGCCGCTCTCCTTGGGGCGGGATGCCCGGGTCGAATATGGGCTGCACAACCCGTACACAACCTGTACACAAGCCGTGCACAGGCTGTGCGCCGATATTCCTAGAACGAATCCTCGAATTTCTTGGCGAGATCCTCGATATTTTCAGGCGGCCACTCTTCGACATCCATGCCAAGATGCAGGCCCATGCCGGACAGCACCTCTTTGATCTCGTTCAGTGACTTGCGGCCGAAGTTCGGCGTGCGCAGCATCTCGGCTTCCGTCTTCTGGATTAAGTCCCCTATATATACAATATTGTCATTTTTCAGACAGTTAGCCGACCGCACCGACAGTTCCAGCTCGTCCACCTTCTTCAACAGAAGCGGGTTGAACTCTAGCCCGTCATCATCGGATTCCGCACGGGCCGATTCAGGTTCGTCGAAGTTCACGAAGATCGACAGCTGGTCCTGAAGGATGCGCGCGGCATAGGCCACGGCATCGTCCGGCGTGACCGATCCATCGGTTTCCAGCTTCAGCGTCAGCTTGTCATAGTCCAGCACCTGACCTTCGCGCGTGGGCTGCACGTCATAGCTGACCTTCTTGACCGGCGAATAGATCGCGTCGACGGGCACGAGACCGATGGGCGCGTCTTCGGGGCGGTTCTTGTCGGCGGCGACATAGCCCTTGCCCACATTCACCGTCAGCTCGATGAACAGGTCGGCCCCGTCATCGAGGTGGCAGATCACGTGTTCCTTGTTCAGGATCTCGATCCCGGCGCTTTCCGAGATGTCGCCCGCGGTCACGACCGCCGGCCCCTTGGCGGAAATCGACAGGCGCTTGGGCCCTTCGACTTCCATGCGGATCGCCACGCCTTTGAGGTTCAGGACGATGTCGGTGACATCCTCACGCACCCCGGCAACGGATGAGAATTCATGCAGGACGTTGTCGATCTGGATGCTGGTGATGGCCGCGCCCTGAAGCGAGCTCATCAGCACACGGCGCAGCGCGTTGCCGAGCGTCAGGCCAAAGCCACGTTCCAGCGGTTCGGCGACCACGGTCGCCTGACGCATCGGATCGTTGCCGGGCTTCACCTCCAGCTGATTTGGTTTGATCAGTTCCTGCCAGTTTTTGTGGATCATGCGTGTCTCCTCAATTCCAGCTGTTCGCCCATGTCCCAAGCGTCCAGCACCCGAGGTTCAAAAAAGACATCAATCGCGCCGTGGAACCCCCCGCGGCGCGACCGGGAAACCTGTGCTCAGACGCGGCGGCGCTTGGGCGGGCGGCAGCCGTTATGGGCAATCGGTGTCACGTCACGGATCGACGTGATGTTGAACCCGACAGCGGCCAGGGCGCGCAGGGCGGATTCGCGGCCAGAGCCGGGGCCCTGCACTTCGACCTCAAGGGTGCGCACGCCGTGTTCCTGCGCCTTCTTGCCAGCGTCTTCGGCGGCCATCTGGGCGGCATAGGGCGTCGACTTGCGCGAACCCTTGAACCCCATGGTGCCTGCCGATGACCAGGCAATCGCGTTGCCTTGTACGTCTGAAATGAGTATTTTCGTGTTGTTGAAAGAGCTGTTCACATGCGCCACCCCTGCGGCGATATTCTTACGCTCTTTGCGCTTCGGGGCTCTCTTTTCGCGTGCCATATCCGAGCCTCCTTATTTCTTTTTGCCGGCAATGGCCTTTGCGGGGCCTTTGCGGGTGCGTGCGTTTGTATGGGTGCGCTGGCCACGAACCGGCAGGTTCCGGCGATGGCGCAGGCCGCGGTAGCAGCCCAGGTCCATCAAACGCTTGATGTTCATCTGCACTTCGCGGCGCAGGTCGCCTTCGACGGTGAAGTTCGCGTCGATGTGTTCGCGGATCGACAGCACTTCGGCGTCGGAGAGTTCGTTCACCCGACGGGCCCCATCGATGCCAACAGCGTCGCAGATCGATTGAGCCGACGCGCGGCCGATTCCGGTGATGTAGGTCAGGGCGATGGGAACCCGCTTTGCAGTCGGGATGTTTACGCCGGCAATACGTGCCACGTGATATGTCCTTTCGTTGCGAGCCCGTAACCCCAGGCCCTTTTTTCACAACGTAAGCCCGAGGCATTTCCGGCCACGGGCTGCGTCATCTGATCAAAAGCCAAGCTGTCGGGGGCGACCCGGTGGACTGGCCGATTCTCTGTCGAGATGGGGTGGGATAAGGGCTGGCGCGCGGGGCGTCAAGGTGCTGTCAAGGATTATTTGCAGTGGGTCCCAAGCGGGCCTTAATCGGTTGTTTGACTGCTCGATTTGCGATCTGTCCGCTCGGCAGCAGTCTCCCATTTCGTTGCGAGCCCCTCGAACTCAACAAAGGCCTTTGGTGCCTTGCTGTCGTTGGTAGATCGCCGCAAGTGTTCGACAAACGGCTTCGCACCGTACCAGTGCCGTACAACGGTCCCGCGCATGTATTTCTTATAGAGTTCTTCGTCGAGGATACCGTCTTCGATACCGATCGCAATCAGTTCATAGGTGTTCAAAAAGGCGATGACCTTTCGGCGCTGCTCTTGCAAGATCGGTACCTTTGGATCGGTGATGGCATCAAACCCACCCTCGCTGGTGAGAACCTCTCGAAAAGTCGAGTAGACCGAAAGGTAAAAATCCGTGGACTCGCTTCTCTCGATCAGATCGAGGGTTGCACGTTTGCGCGCGATCGCCTGATTTGCCCGGATGACACGCCTTGATACCAACCAAGCTGTAACGGCCGAGACGACCGATGCAACAAGCGGGACCACCAAAAAGCGAAGCGCCGCAGGTGTCTGACCGGCGGCGCCAAATGTTTCGGACGTAAGCGGTACTGCTTCAGTCACGATATCCTTCACGGCAGATCATAGCATCCTCCATTACGTCGTTCGATCACGATAAACATAAGGCTTTGAAAGGTTTCAATCAAGTTAACCATCCAAAACCTCAGAAATCCCCGCTGCCACTTCCTCAATCTCGCCCAGCCCCGGCACCCACCGAAGCTGGCCCTTGGCATGGTAATACCCGATCAGCGGCGAGGTCTTCTTGTAGTATTCCATCAACCGCACTTTGAGGCTTTCCTCATTGTCATCGGCCCGCACCGGTTGCCCCGCAGCCGCCGCCTCTTTCGCGCGGTTGACGATGCGATGCACCAGAGCCTCGTCATTCACTTCCATCGCGATGACGTGGTCCAGTGGCTGGCCAGTTGAGGCCAAAAGCTCCG
>JBCBOD010000154.1:0-7923 GCA_039821425.1 Pseudomonadota bacterium | reverse complement strand
TCGACCCGACAGACCTGATCAACCCCTACTCCACGATTTCGGGCTCCACCGATCTGGAAGTTCTCCCAGGTGAATTCAGCGTCAGAGGACTCAGGCGCATGGGACAGGAGCCACCAGCGCGCCCAGTCAGTGCCTGTGCCCGCATCCTCCCATTCCTGCGCGCAGGCGATGTATTCGATGGGTGCATCGAACCAGACGTAAAAGACCTTGCCTTCCATGCCCGGCCAATCCGCTTCACCTTTCTTGACCGGAATGCCCCAGTCGAGGTCGCGGGTGATCCCACGGTCCTGCAAACCGTCGCCGTCGTTCAGCCACTTTTTGGCGATCGAGGTGGTCAGCACCGGCCAGTCCTTCTTGCTGTCAATCCAGGCGGCCAGTTGGTCACGCATTTGCGATTGCCCCAGATAGAGATGCTTGGTCTCACGCACCTCCAGATCGGTGGAGCCCGAAATCGTGGAGTAGGGGTTGATCAGGTCTGTCGGGTCGAGCTGTTTGGTGCAGTTGTCACACTGATCGCCCCGCGCACTTTCATAACCGCAGTTGGGGCAGGTGCCTTCAATGTAGCGGTCGGGCAGGAAACGCCCATCGGCGTGGGAATAGACCTGTTCTTCGGTCACCTCACGGATCAGCCCGACCTCTTCCAGCCGCCCGGCAAAGGTTTGCGTCAGCTTGTGGTTCTGTGGGCTGGAAGAACGGCCAAAGTGATCGAACGACAGGCGGAAACCATCGGCGAGTTCCGACTGCACGCCATGCATTTCGGCACAGTATGCGGCCACCGGCTTGCCTGCCTTCGCGGCGGCGAGTTCTGCGGGCGTGCCATGCTCATCCGTTGCGCAAAGAAACAGCACCTCGTGCCCGCGCTGGCGCAGGTAGCGCGCGTAGAGATCGGCGGGCAGCTGGCTGCCAACAAGGTTCCCGAGGTGTTTGATCCCGTTGATATAGGGAATGGCAGATGTGATCAGGTGGCGGGCCATTGCGCGTATCCTTGCAGATTTGACGCCTATCTAGCGGTGCGCGCGCCGGGATGCCAGATGTGCTGTGCGCAGGCCGCATCTGTCTGGCGCTTTGCAGCCTGCAACGTTACACGTGACCCCGTGATTTGAGGAGAGAAGAGATGCACCGCCTGATCCCCGCCGCCATCATGGCCACCCTTGCTTCGACTGCCAGTGCGCAGGACGCCTATGTCGGTGGCAGCCTGGACTACAACCTGCCCCATTCAGGCGACGCGCAAACTGCGGGATCGGTCATCGCGGGTCTAGGCTTTGATCTTGGGACTTTCGGCGTCGGGGCAGAGGTGGAGTATGGCCTGCGTATTGCTGGCGACAACGACTATGACATGGCCCGCGTTGGCGGCTGGGCCAGCTATGACTGGGCAGACTACACGCTGATCGCCGGTGGCGGCATCACCGAGTATTACTTTGAAGACAGCAACTCTGGCGGGTTCAACTTTTCCATTGGCGCGGAACGCGATCTGACGGACCGCGTGAGCGTGCGCGGCCAGATCATCCGCGACTTTCTGGACAACGCCTTCACCAAGGCTGTGACCACGACGCGGCTCGCCGTTGCCTACAACTTCTGATCAGGATCGGCCTTTTCCTCTCTGCTACGGCCGAGCAACCGTCCGATCACAAAGCTGGTCCTTGGTGCATAGACGTAGCGCGTGCGATCCTCTGGTACGCGCCGCACCCGCATGCGGGTGAGGCCAAAGATCACCAGCAAAACGTGCCCTGCCGAAATGAAGGTGAAGAGCGCGGCGGGCCCAAAGGCCGCAATCAGTGCTGATGTCGTGTAGGGTGCCGCAATAGCGCCAACTGCAAAGAAGAACATGAGTGCCGCTGACAGCTCTACCCGTTGGTCAGAGGTGGCAAAGTCATGGGCGTGTGCGGTCGCAACCGAATAGATCGGGAACGTTGTCAAACCAAAGAGGAAAGAGGCCGTCAGGATCAGGGCGGTGCCTTGTCCCGCTGTTGAAACGGTGAAGGCACATGAAAGGATCGCCGCGACCGACAGCCAGATCATCACCCAGCGCCGATCGTATTTGTCGGCCAGCCAGCCGACAGGATACTGCGCCAAGGCCCCACCAGCCACAAAGGCCGCAAGGAACGAACCGATCTGATTGGCGGTCAACCCGACCTCTTGCCCGTAAATCGGGCCGACCATGCGGAAGGCCGCGCTGGACAGGGCGGCGACGAGCACGGCAGCGACGGCCAGTGGCGAACAGGCCCATGCGAGCGAGGGGCGCAGGCGCGTGGCCTTTGGTGTTTCTGGCTGCGGCACGCCTGTTAACGCCAAGGGTAAGAGTGACGCGCAGCACAGGATCGTCAGGATGTTGTAGGCGATATAGGTTTCAAGATTGGCTAGCGCCCCGATCATGAACTGCGCGACAAAGGAGGCGCCGGTATCCGCAAGACGATAGCTCGCCATCGCCCGACCCCGGGTTTCGTTGGTGACCTTGGCTTGCAGCCAGGCCTCGATCACCGTGTAGCAGCCGGCCACGCAGATGCCCGACCCGATCCGGAAGAACGCCCAAAGGTAGGGATCATTCGTGACGACGTGGGCGGCAAGGCCAATCGCGCCCATGGCCGTGAACGTGGCAAATGCGCGGCTGTGCCCGACGCTGCCCATCAGCCGCGGCGCCCACCAGCAACCTATGAAGAAGCCAATGAAATGCGCGGAGCCGAGAAAGCCCACCTGCGCCTGACTGAACCCAAGCTCCAACCCCGTCAACGCGTCCAGCGGTCCGACACCGCCGGATGACAGCTGTAGCAAAGCGACAGACAGGAACAGGGCGGCGAAGGAGATGATCATGCGCATAGGGAAGCTATGCGCCTGTTCCACCGTGGGGACTAGGTGATAATCGACATTTGCCTGTCGTCTTTCCGCCCTTGCCCCTGCCGCTGCGCACATTAGGGTCGCGGCAATCCGACAAGAGAGGTCTACCCATGCAAAAACTCCCCCTCGGCCGCACCGACATCATGGTCAGCGAATGGTGCCTTGGCACGATGACCTACGGCAACCAAACGCCGGAAGATGACGCGCACCGCCAGATCGACATGTCGCTCGATGCGGGGATCAACTTTCTGGACACGGCCGAGATGTACCCGGTGAACCCGATCCGGGCCGAGACTGTAGGCCTGTCGGAAACGGTGATCGGTAACTGGATCGCCAAGACCGGACGTCGGGATGAGGTCGTGATCGCGACCAAAGTGTCTGGCAACAACCCCGGCTGGGTGCGCGAGGGGCGCAGCTATGATGGGGCGGTGATCCGCGAGGCGGTCGATACATCGCTGAAACGTCTGCAGACGGATGTGATCGACCTCTACCAGATGCACTGGCCCATTCGCGGGTCTTACATGTTCCGGCAGAATTGGGCGTATGATCCATCCGGGCAGAACCGCCAGCAGACGATGGACCATATGATGGACGTGCTGGAGGCACTGGATGAGGCTGTGAAAGCTGGAAAGATCCGCGCTATCGGCATGTCGAACGAGAGCGCCTGGGGCATGACCAAATGGATTGACCAAGCCGAGGCTGCCTGTCTGCCGCGCATGGCGAGTGTGCAAAACGAATACTCGCTGCTCTGCCGGCTCTATGACACTGATATGGCCGAGATGGCCGTGAACGAGGATGTGACGCTCTTGTCCTTCTCACCTCTCGCTTGCGGATTGCTGACCGGCAAATACCAGAACGGTGCGGTGCCCGATGGCAGCCGCATGTCGATCAATGGTGACCTCGGCGGGCGCGTGACGGACAGGCTCTGGCCGGCGGTAGACGCCTATCTTTGTATTGCGGAAAAGCACGGGCTTGATCCGGTCCACATGGCGATGGCGTGGCAGCGAACACGGCCTTTCCCGGTTTCGGCGATCTTTGGGGCAACGACGGCGGTGCAACTCGAACAGATCCTCGCCGGCAAAGATGTTGTGCTGGATGATGCGGTGCTGGACGAGATTGCAGCGGCGCACAGGGCGCACCCGATGCCCTACTGACGGGAGGGTGGATCAAGATCCACCTTACATTGCCCCATCAAGATCCACCTCAAACCGCGGGCCGGGTGTTTGGCTGATCTCGGCTAGTCCCATCGCGCGATAGGCCGCTGCGGCCCCGGGGTTTTCGGGTACGGTACCGATGACTAGTTTGTAGGCCCCTGCCAGCTTTGCCTTGTCTTGTGCTGCCAAGATCAGCGCCCGCCCTATGCCGCGCCCGCGCATGGCTTCGATGACATAAAGATGCGCAATGTCCCAGAGCTCACCCGGATGCATCGGCCGCCAGCGCGGTTCGATGGCCGCATAGCCGACAGGCTGACCGCCCGCATACGCAATCAACCCGATCAGAGGGCCATTAATGAAACGCTCTTGCGTCTCGGCCAGACCCATCTGACACGTGTCCCCATGAAACGCGCAGAGCGCTTTGATCATCACCAGAAGCTGCGGGATATCCTTGGGGGTGACGTCGCGAATATCGGTCATGGTTTTGTCCTTTCGGGAAGGCCCGCAAGGACTCCAACACAGAAACGCCCTTGCGGGCGGCTGTTGGGTTCAGATGTGGGGAAACGCACCAGCCGCCGTCATATGGCGGTGGTAAAATAGCCTGTTGTCTGGTGGTTGGCACGTGTCATGGCGGAGGCGTCGCACGTCGCACTGCGGCCTGTCAAGAAATCCCGCTTGTGGGCGTAGCGGTTTTTCTGCAACGTCCCCGCAAGAACGCGCCGGAGGGGGAGAGGAACCATGCCGCTGCAAATGAACCGTGAAGTTTTCATCACCTGTGCTGTCACTGGGTCAGGCTCTACCCAGGATCGCAGCCCGCACATGCCGCGGTCGCCCCAGCAAATCGCGGAAAGCGCGATCGATGCGGCCAAGGCCGGTGCGGCGGTCGTTCATTGCCATGTGCGGGATCCCGAAACCGGCGTGCCATCGCGTGATCTGGCGCTGTATCGCGAACTGACGGAGCGGATCAGGGATGCAGAAGTTGATGTGGTCCTCAATCTGACGGCTGGCATGGGCGGTGACATTGTCTTTGGCGGGGTGGAGTCGCCCTTTCCCACCGCCGCAGGCACTGACATGATCGGCGCGACAGAGCGCGTGGCACATGTCGCCGCATGCTTGCCCGAGATTTGCACGCTCGATTGCGGCACGATGAACTTTGCCGAAGCAGACTACGTGATGACCAACACCCCCGGCATGTTGCAGGCCATGGGGCGGATGATGACAGAGCTCGGGGTGAAGCCCGAGATTGAGGCCTTCGACACGGGCCATCTGTGGTACGCAAAACAGCTGGTGAAGGATGGCATTCTCGAGAACCCGGCACTTGTCCAGCTCTGCATGGGCGTGCCTTGGGGCGCGCCTGACGATCTGAACACCTTCATGGCGATGGTCAACAACGTGCCGGAGGATTGGACCTTCTCGGCCTTTGGATTGGGGCGCTCGCAAATGCCCTATGTCGCTGCATCCGTGCTCGCAGGCGGCAACGTGCGCGTCGGGTTGGAGGATAACCTGATGCTCGACAAGGGTGTGCTCGCCACAAATGCGCAGTTGGTCGAGCGTGGTGCGGGGATCATCGAAAACCTTGGCGCACGGGTCATTGGCCCCGAAGAAGTTCGCACCAAGCTGGGCCTGACGAAACGCGCCCCAAAATGAGGGTGATCGCGCTCATCTTGGCACTCGCTGGGTGCGCAACACAGGACAGTGGTGGGTTGTTTTCCGTCTACCGCGACACCGAAGTGCCCATCTCGTCTAAGGCGTTGTTCGAGCCGCAGCGCTTTCTGGGCACATGGCACGAGGTCGCGCGCTACCCGGTGCCGTTTCAGGCAGGCTGTGTCGGTGTGACGGCAACCTACGGGCTTCAGGATGACGGTCTTCTTTCTGTCCTGAATATCTGCCGCAATCCCGACGGCACCGAACGTGGGCGGATCAGTGGTACGGCCGAAATCGTGGGCCCGGGCCGTTTGATCGTGCGCTTTCCATCCGTCCCTTTCGGCGCGGCAGACTACTGGGTGCTTTGGACGGATGAGGATTACCGGACCGCCGTCGTTGGTGCGCCTAATGGCCGGTCCGGCTGGATCTTGAACCGGACACCCGCTATTCGCGCAGACAGGCTGGATGCGGCCAAGGATGTGCTGGCCTTCAACGGCTATGATCTTAACCGACTGGTGGAGTTTTAGGGAATGAAGCGTTTGGTCTTTCTGGGGGCGATGGCCTTGGGTGCTTGTGAAAGTACCCCGACCGAGGGCATGCAGGAATTCATGGTGATCGGCGGGCGCATGACGTTTGAGGATTGCCGCGCCCGCGGCGGGCTGATCATCCGTGACAGCAATACGAACATGGTGGCCTGTGACCCATCCGTACGACGCGCACCGGCCCCTGCGGATGAATTCGATAATCCAACCTCTAACCCGGTAGGCTGATATGAGCACGCAAACAGCAGCCATCGTTGGCGGTGGCGTGATCGGGGGCGGTTGGGCCGCGCGCTTCCTTTTGGCCGGGTGGGATGTGCGGGTGTTCGACCCGGACCCAGAGGCGGAACGCAAGATTGGCGAGGTTCTGGCAAACGCCCGCCGTTCACTGCCGGGGCTGTCCGATGTCGCGCCGCCCGCAGAAGGCGCGCTGACATTTCATGACACGCTTTCAAGCGCGGTCGATGGTGTTGCCTGGATCCAGGAAAGCGTACCGGAACGGCTGGATCTGAAGCGCAAGGTCTATCAAACGATCCAGGAACACTGCCCCGTTGATGCTGTGCTGGGATCATCCACCAGCGGCTTCAAACCTACCGAGTTGCAGGGCTGTGCCACGCGCCCCGCGCAGATTGTTGTTACGCACCCTTTCAATCCCGTCTATCTGCTGCCTCTGGTAGAGCTGGTACCGAGTGAGGCGACCGATCCTGCCATCACTGCGCGGGCGGCTGAAATTCTGACCAGCATTGGCATGTATCCCTTGCAGGTCCGGGCCGAGATTGACGCCCATATCGCCGACCGGTTCCTAGAGGCGGTCTGGCGAGAGGCGCTCTGGCTGATCAAGGATGGCATCGCCACGACGGAAGAGATCGACAACGCGATCCGCTATGGCTTTGGCCTGCGCTGGGCACAAATGGGACTGTTTGAGACTTACCGGATCGCCGGGGGTGAGGCAGGGATGCGCCACTTCATCCAGCAGTTCGGCCCGGCGCTGGAATGGCCCTGGACCAAACTGATGGATGTGCCGGAACTGACCGATGATCTGATTGACGCTGTCGCGGATCAGTCCGACGCGCAATCAGGCCAATACACGATCCGAGAACTGGAACGCGCCCGCGACGATAACCTGGTGACCATCCTGCGGGGGCTGAAGGCGCAAGACTGGGGCGCGGGTGCGCTTCTCAATGCGCAGGACCGGCGGGTCGAGGGCGTGCCACAACTGCCCGATGATCTGTCCCAGCCGATCGTCACCGTCGAACGCGCCGTGCCGCTCGACTGGACAGATTACAACGGACATATGAACGAGGCGCGGTATCTGCAGGCCTTTGGCGATGCGACGGACCGGATGATGCTGCTGGTGGGTTGCGATGCGGCGTATATCTCTTCCGGGGGCAGCTACTTTACCGCCGAAACTCATATCCGGCATCTGGATGAGGTACATGCCGGCGCGGTGATCCGGGTGGAAACGCAGGTACTACTGGGGGAAGGCAAGAAGATGCACCTCTTCCACCGCATGTTTGATGGTGACCGGGAATTGGCGACAGGTGAGCACATGCTGATCCATGTCAGCCTTGAGACCCGCCGTGCCAGCGAACCCGCGTCACAGATCGCCGCAACGCTGGGCCGTGTCGCGGCCGCCCATGCCGCGCTGCCGCTGCCAGAGGGCGCGGGTAAGGCGGTGGGCGTCAGGTGATCTGCGTGATCAGCCCGTTGAAGTAGCCGGTGATGTCGCGCTGGCTGACACTGGCAGCCCTTAC
>JBCBOD010000093.1:0-16149 GCA_039821425.1 Pseudomonadota bacterium | reverse complement strand
ACCGCTGAAAGCGGCTGTGCTTGCAAACCTGCTCACGGCGAGTGCGGAGGGGGGCGAGACAGGCGCGAAAACGGGTAGGGGGATCACCCGGCAACGCAGCGCGGCCAAAGGCCGTGACCGTTGTTGGGGAGGCCCGTTTTCACGCTTGTCCGAGGGGGGAGGCTGCGCCTCCACCCTGAACGTCCCGCAGTGGCGTTCGGCTTGTCCGAACCCCAAGGGACCAGGAACGGCGTGATCGCAGATCGCATTAGCCTCTGGATCGCTGCCGCATGTTCGCTATATGTTCCCGCCTCATGGGTGCGAAGAATCCGACTAAGACCGACCTTCTTGAACACAACTTTCCGATCCGTCTTCGCGTGTCGGCTCCCCATTCGCACGCCGATCCCATCGAACCGGCGATGCGGCGCGTCCTCGGACGGCAAGCCTACGGCTATCTGCCCGGAACACTCTACATGACGGCACTTTCTCACGCCTCCGGCTTCGTCTGTGCCTGCCCGGGCGCGAGCCTTCAGGGCGAATGGCCCCTGCGTGTCACGCTCGCATTCGAGAACACGCAAGAAATGCTCGTGCGCGATGCTCTCCAGCCGATTGTCGGGGATGCGGGTTACAGGTTGGCGCGAGCTGGACAATATCGCGCGGATCGCCCCGGCTGGCATTTGGAAATGCGCTGCGTCTGGGATGCAGTGCAATTCATGCGGATGCCGCACCCGGCGCTGATCGTTGCCGCAAACTGGCGCAGTCGAAACGGCTAGAAGCGTCAGGCTTCATAGGCGAAAACAGTAGGGGGCTGTCTGCCCCCGGCGCTGCGCGCCTCCCCCGAGGATATTTCTGGCAAGATGAAAAGGATATTTTGAGAATGAGCGATGATTACCAGAACCCCTATGATGCGGCCCTAGCCATCATCATGGCGGTTCGTGAAATGGAAGGCCCGGACGTGAAAGGGGTGGGGCCGGATATCGAAAAACTGAAAGCCCACGAATTCATGGCTGATCTGAGCGACGATCAAATCCTAGCTGGGGCGCAACAGGCGGAAAGGCTTGGCTGGATCAACCTGCAACGGGCACTCGGCAAGCCGATTATTGGCGTCACGATCTTAGAGCCAGGCCAAGCCTATCTTGATGATATGAATACCTGACCTCAACGCCAGAACCCAAGCGTCGGATGGTGGCGCATTTCAATGATGAATGCGGCGGCAAGGGTTAAACCGAAAACGATCACAGATGTCATGGGGCTGCTCCAAAGGTTTGCGTGACAATCCGGCAAAAAGCGCGACCGCGCGTGCCGGGATTGGGACCAAACCTTGGGCGCTTAGTTTGAATTGTCAGGATCAGCTCAAGCGCTGGTGCAAAAGCGTGATCGACGGCGAACTGCGCCGTGATCGCGCGGAAACATCGTCAGGCCGTGCGGCTCCGAGGCAGGGGAATCGCTTCGCGTTCTGGGCGCTTCAACGCCTCGGCATACTTGATCGCGTTCTTGTCGATCCCTTCATGCCAGATTTTCGAGACGAAAGCCCGCGCATCGGCGACGGTCATATCGTCAATGATCGGGGACACTATGTCGAAAAGCTGTTCTTGTGTGATCGACGTCGCGCGTAGCATGGCGGCTTCGTAGAAATCCGGATCGTTCAAGACATACTGGCTGATCGGCATTCTCTCCACGTTCTCGGCGGGGATCGCCAAGAAAACCGTGTCCTGAACGGTTTCTATGAAGTCGCGGCGCGACCGATAGAGTGGCTTGGCCGTCTTATCGGTTGCCCGGTCTTTGTTGTCCTGCAACCGGCCCGCCGCATACTCGAAAACGAGTTTTCGCTTTCGATCCGGTAAGGTGAATTCTGTCGCTGTCTCGATCCGCTCAATCAAGGCGGTCACTTCGGCCTCAAGGTCGAAGTCGTCAAACCATGTCGGTGCTGATTTTGCTCTGCCAGCCATAGCCGTTCCTGAACCTCGCTTCGCGATACATACCACAGGATAGCAGGAAAGGGCGGTTCTGAACCAGAACCACCCCTTCCGATTTTGCTTATGCGCTCGGCTTCCAATAGATGCAGTATCCGGTTGGCACGTTCGTTCCTGAACTGGCGAAGCTGCCAACGGGAAGATCGCGCCAGTCGCCCACGGCCACGTCGTGGTCATAGTGGGCGGTCGCAGGAAGAATGCACACCAGCCGCCCGCCCGGTTTCAGAAACCGCATGGCGTGACGCAGGTGCTTCAGCCAGTGTTTGCCGTAGAAAGGCGGGTTCATCACCACAGCGTCAAAGGACGCTTCGGGGGCGACCTGCAGAAAGTTGGCAATCATAACGTGATGGCCCTTGGCGCGAGCCTGTGCCGCGCGTCCGCCGTCATACTCGACGCCGGTGACAGTGACCGGCCCGCTCATGCGGTTTTCGTGTAGATCGGCATTGCGTGCGGCCAGCTCGTCCATCAATGCGCCGTCACCGCATGATGGCTCTAGGATCGCCTCACCGCCCCGCAAATGCAGCGCGTCAATGACGGTTCCGGCCACCGTCTTCGGGGTCGGATAAAATTGCAGATCGCGGGCAACCTCTGTGCTTGGCCGCTTGGCCTCGCTCTCGCTCGGTGCGTCGGGCAGGACCTCACCGTAGAACTCTGCAAGGGCGCGGTTGATATCGAGCAAGCCTTGCTTGTCGAAGATCAGATGCCCGTTCTCGTTCTTGAAAACCTTGATCTTACCGCCGCAGAAGTCGGCCTCTCCCCACTTCTCGGCCTCGTCCATCATGTTTTCAAACTCGACGTGGGTGTAACGGGGTTCACCGCGATAGAGCCGCAGGGCGTTAAGCGTGTCCTTGACGCGCTCACGGCCCCACGAATTCCAGCCGGTGACATACGAAACGATGATCCGCTTAGGCAGGCCCTCGACCCCGATTTTCACCTTGGAATGGCTCTTATAGGCCGGGTCCAGATCGCAGAAGCATTCGGCCAAGCCTTTCAGCACATGAAAACGCCGGTCTAGCAGGTAGTCCCCGAAGACCTCGGCGATGTTCTCAAGGGTGAAAGGCAGGGGCGTTGTCAGCTTCAACTCAAGCTGTTTACGGTCCTTGGCCGTCGCGATGCTCTCGATGTTCAACCCGTTGTAGACGTGCTTCCAAGCGGAGCGCAGAAGGGCGAGGCGCACGTCACGTTCATAAAGGCGTGCGTCCGACGAAAACGGGTCTGAACCATAGGTGCCTTGAATGCAGGCGGCAGTTTTGATCGCCGTTTCAGCCGCGTGAAACGCTGCAACGGCCTCTGTGATCGCGGCGGCTTTGGTGTCGTATTCTTCCACGATGTCTGACAGGCTCAAGCGGATTGCAGGGGCGCTATGCGCCTCCTGCTCTGAACTTTCGCCGATACGGGGGAAATCTGTGTGCTGGTTCATGTCTGGGCCTCGTTCGTGTCCAGCCCGTCAAAAAGATCGCCTTGGTCGATCTCCCATGACGCGGCGGGCAGGGGGTCCACCCCTGTTGTTTCAATGGTGACTTTCGACTGACGTTCGCGCTTGCCGCCTGAATCCGTGCTGTAGGTCTCACCGATGAGGACGTGAAAGCGGTTCGGTTGCTCTGGATCGCTGGTCAGGCAGTAGCGCTTGGCTGAGCTTTTCGGCCCAACCATTGCGCGTGGTTTTCCTCGCTGCGCAGGTATTCGATACAATCCAAAATGTTGCGCTTGTCGGCGGCTGTGATGTGCAGCCCTTCGATCAAACGGACGGCGGGCCTCACGGGCCCCCCTCCGTCCAGTCGTCAGCCCATGCGTCCATGGTCGCGATGGTCTCGCCTGCCGGGTCGATCAAGGTCAGGTCGGGCTTTATTGTCGCCGCGTTGTGGTGGTCCCTTCCGAACATGCGCAGGATGTTTTCATCCGCTGAAAAAACAACGCTTTTGCTCGTGTCATAGTCCGCTTCCAGCTTGAAAAGCCTCTCTGCCATGACGGTTCTCCTTTGTGGTGTCGCTTGGGTCTGTTGCCCAATGGGTCAGGTTTCAGGCACCGCGCTTGTCGCGGCTGTCCTACAAACCTGTCCACGGCGAGTGCGGAGGGGGGCGAGAAAATGTCCCTCAATTGGGTGGGGGATCACCCGGCAACGCAGCCCGTAGGGACCGTTGTTGGGGAAACCCCATTGAGGGACTTTTCCGAGGGGGGAGGCAGCGCCTCCACCCTAAACGTCCCGCAGCGGCGTTCGGCTTGACCGAACCCCAAGGGACCAGGAAAGATCAGATCATGGCGTCCAGATATGCGAACGCTACGACGCGAACAAAAGTAGGCTTCCGAAGATGCACATCATGCCACCCGAAATGCGCTGAAACACCGGGATCTTGTCGGAAGCAAATGCTGCGGCAACACTGCCACCAAGTGCATATGCGAAAATGGCGACGGCCTCCATGACGAGGAAAGCCGCTCCAAGCAACGCGTAGCTTTGCCAGTATGCGTCCAGGATGACGAACTGTGGGAAGAATGCAGCAAAGGTCAAAATGGCTTTGGGGTTGCTGATAGCCAACAATGCCTCCCGCTTGAAAGCGATCTGCATTGAAACGGACCTGTCCAGAAACTCTTCTGGGTTGAGTGTCTTTGCACTTCGCCAAAGCGCGATGCCGAGCCATATGAGGTAGGCAGCGCCGATAAATTTGGCGATGCCATAGACAACCTCGGATGTCGTCAACAGAAGACCCAAGCCCAAAGCACTGGCTGCGATCATTGGAACGAAAACGATCAATCTAGCGATAGCTGCCTTCTGGGCGAAGGTAACGCCAGATTTCGCGCCATGGGTCATGGCCAACAGGTTGCTTGGCCCACAAGCCATATTCAGCGCGAAACAGGCAGGCAGAAAGATGACCCAATCAATCATTGCGGGGAATGATCCTACTCGCCCAAAGCGGCAATGAGCGTATCCGCGATAAGATCGCATTCGGCGAGTGTTAGGCGAGCTGGCAGCCGTAGATCGCAAGCACGCATCAACATCGCGCGGGTCTGAGGAAGGTCGGGTACATCGTTCAAGAAACCCCAATTCCAGTAGGCCCGCGAATTGTTCTTGGACCGGCCAAAGACCTGAATGTGCAAACCACGTCGCTTTGCGTCGCTGACAAAGCCGTCCACCTCGTCATCTGAAACGTGAGGCAGATTGAACTGCAAAGAGTCTGGGGCGCGTAGCTCTGCTGCATGTGCGGCTGGTACTTGAACAGAATTTAGCGCTTGCAAGCGCTTTGCGACATGATCGTGGTTGCGACGGCCATCAAGCACGCGCTGATCCAAGTGCTCCAACTGTGCGCGGATCAGAACTGCGGAGAGTGTATTCAGCCGCAAGCCAAACATGGGCATGTTGTTCTGGACACGGGCCATAACGTCTGCCGGGATATCGTGGTGCTGCCACTTATCCTCGTAAGAGCCGTGCATCATGATAGCGCGGGCCATTAGGTCTGGGTCGTCAGTGACCATGATCCCGCCCTCTCCTGAATTCAGAAGTTTGTAGGACTGGAAAGAGAAACATCCGATTTTGCCCAAGGTGCCAATTTTTCGGCCGTCCCATGTGGTTCCAAGGGAGTGGGCAGCGTCCTCGACAACAGGAACGCCAGCCGCGTCACATGCGGCCATGATGGCGTCCATATCCGATGTGTGACCGCGCATATGGCTTATCAGGACGGCATCAACGTCCGGCAATTTTCGGCGAAAATCGTCCAGATCAATCCTGTAGTTCGACGCGCATTCGCACAAGACAGGCACACAATCCGCATGGACCACTGCGGAAGGCACTGCAACAAAGGTGAAGGCCGGGATCATCACCTTTGCGCCTGGCTGCAAGTCCAGCGCCATGAGCGAAAGGAACAACGCTGCTGAACACGATGAGACAGCCAAAGCATAGCGGCTGCCTATTTTGGTCGCGAATTCTCGCTCTAGCTGGGTAACGGGCGACTCTGCGGTCGTGTATCGGTACAGGTCGCCATTGCCCAAAATCCGGTTGACCTCGGACATGGCGGACGGCGGAATTGGTTCTGCGGCAGTCACATCCGGCAGCTCAAATGCTGTTGCTTCGCTCATCCGTAAGCCTCCATGAGTTCGTCGCCGCCGATGAAATCAAGACCGCGTTGTTCGCCGTATTTGCGGGCATCTTCGTAGGTTGTCGAATGGCCGGTCTCTGCATCAATCATTTCGGAAGCAACAACCATCGGGAACAAGCCTTGATTGACCGCGAAGGCCAATATGAGTTCAGTGTGCCCGTTTCTCTCCTTGAGAAGGCCCTTTGTGCCGACGATCAGAGGAATGTGCCCAGGCGCACGAAACAGGCGCGCGAAATCCTTGGCATCACCCTCTTTCAACAACGCGCAGAGTTCGCGAATTGTGCGCGCGGTCTCAACATGCGAGCAACCGGTTTTGTTTTCTCTGAAATCCAAGGTGATGGAAAAGCGAGGATCGAAGCCGGGTGTTGGTTCAGACAGCGCGCCGTAGATCGAATTGGGGTCTGCATACTTGGAAACAAAGTCCAGATACGTGTCCAGACCCAATGTCTGACCCATTTCCCAACTGATATAGACAGTTAATGGCGCTCCGGCATTGAGACGCAAATCCGCAACTGCCGTCTCGTCAATTTTCTCAGCAAGATAAATGAGATCGGTTTCAGCTTCTCGATCATCAAAATCGTAAAGTAGAATGGGTTTGCCTTCAGACAAACTGCGGGCTGCGTTTTCGAACTTGTTCATATTTTGCCTTCTTCGCCGGGGACAACGGGATTTGATGTTCGGAATAAAGATCCGAGCCGAACCAAATAGCGCGTTACACGCATGACTGGCAATGAGAGCGATAGTGCGCATGAGCGGTTACACGCGCAAGGCGACGAGGATCGAAGATCCGATGCCCCATGCGATTGAAATCCGCACGGGCGGATCGCCATGGTCTGCGTGACCATGTGAACGCGCGGGGGTGTGGCTCAGAGAGACACTCCCTGGCGCCAGTGTTCACAGGGAAGGCAGGGCAGGGTGTTCCGGGCGTAAGCCGGTCTGCCGGCTGAAGCCTGAAAAGCGCGGTGCGCCGTCCACAGGACGGGGCAGGGGCCCTAAAGCTGCTCGGTGCCTCGCATCTTCACCATCACGCGAATTCCATGCTGCACGGCAACCTCATCGTTGGGCCAGATTCTCGCTGCTTCACGCTGACACGCACGCGCAAGATCGAAATGGATGCACTGCGCCAGCTCGTCGATCATGTCACCATGCGCGTCATACCGCACAACGCGGTAAGGATGATCGAAAATGCGGCCCATGCGCCAAGCCATAGATGTTCTTTCTATGTTCTCGCAAGGCAAGAATGCTGACGCGATGGAAAAAGGGGCTGTCTGCCCCCGACGCTACGCGCCTCCCCCGAGGATATTTTTGGCAAGATGAAAGACAGGCGGAAACGGGTTAAGGTGCTGAAGTGATGCAAGGATGGGTGCGGAAAAATGTGTAATCTCTACTCGAACACCACGGCTGTTGAAGCCATGCGGCAGCTGTTCGACGTGGACGCGGCACGCGACCATCTGGGCAACGCGCAACCGCGCCCAGGCATTCATCCGAAAGGGACCGCGCCAGTGGTCGCGCTCGATGATGACGGCAACCGCGAGCTGGTCGAAATGTCGTGGGGGTTTCGGACCCCGCAGGTGTCGAAACGCACCGGCAAACCCATCAAACCAGCGGCGTGGAACAATGCGCGGGACGATAAGCTGATGAAGTCCGGCCTCTGGAAAGGCAGCTTTGCTGAGCGGCGGTGCCTGGTCCCGGCGTCGAGTTTTAACGAGACAAAGGGGCAGAAACCGGCGACGGACTATTGGTTCGCGCTTGCGGGCGGGGGTGACGATCGCGCGCCCTTCGCGATAGCCGGTCTTTGGCGGGTGGAAAGAGAGGATCTACTTGAACCAGAGCATCCGCGACGGGTTCATACGATGGTTACGACAGAGGCCAATGATCTGGTCAGGCCGATACATGCCAAAGGCAGAATGCCGGTGATCCTCAGACCGGACGATTATGAGACCTGGCTGACCGGATCGCTCGACGAGGCCGCGGCGCTGCTGAGGCCCTATCCATCTGACGAAATGCGGATCGTCCTGCAGGGCGTCGGGGAAAAACGCGATGAAGCGGGGCTTTGATCCTAGGCAGACGGATGCTGCGCCTTGACCAGCTCGTCGGCGATAAGTCCGGTGATACTCGCATACGCGATTTCACCGTCTGGCCGTTCGGTGCGGGCCAAGGATTTGGCAATCTCGTCGGGGCGGTGGCCATGCTGAAGCAAGATCGAAATGAGGACACAGGCGTCTTGAATCTGAAACTCAAGGGCTGATCCGGATTTGAAGCCAGCGGAGTAGAAAACCTCGCGCGGGCGTCCGTCCTCGTTTGGGTCGTAGCCCACGGACAGATGGATCGTGTGGCCGTCTGGCGTCTCGATGCGCCGCGTTTCTGTCAGACGGCGTTTTGGCAGATCGTGCCGTGGATCGGGTTTGTCCTTCATGGCGCTATCCTCGCAGATTTGGCGTGTTTGTCGCCCGAAAAAGCCGCCGCCTGGGAGGGAGGCGGCGGAGTTTGCCGTGAGTGGCGTCTGGGTCTTTCTGCCCGCTGCTCGATGCCTGGGTGCCGGGGGCGGCCTTGGCCGCCCCTTGGCTGGCCTTAGCCAGCCAGCGGGACCAGGCGGTATTCGCCTTCGGGGTCTTCGTCGCTGCGCAGGGCGTTCACGCGGACCTGCTGGCCGTTCACCATGACCGACAGAGAGAGGTAGTCGTTGCCCTTCTGGCTGGTCTGCTCCCAGGCCGATCCGATGCGGATCACGCGGTTGCGTGGGGTGCGGGTGGTGATTTCAAAGTCCGGGTGCGTTTCCTTGGCCTTGTGCGGGTTCTTCGTGAGCGTGATATCCACGTCGAAGGTCAGTGATGCGATCCAGCCGGTGATTGCGTCGTCGTCAGTGCGGGTGATTTTTCCGTCGATTGCCATTGGTCATCTCCTTTGTTTCGATGGGGATAAGCAAGAAGGGATCGAATGAAGGATGCAGGTGGAAAAACGGAAGGTTCGCCCGAAGGGTGAAAGCCGCGCCGAAGGCGTTTATTTTTCTGCTTGCTGAAGCTCAACAGGGTGTCGTGATCGCAGCCGTAGGCGGAGATCTTCGAACACGAGCTGAAGGAACATTCTTCAGGCGGTCCCTTCATCCCCATCAAAAGAGAAACAAGGGGGGTGGCCGGTGGTGATCGACTAAATCACTCTGACGACATATCGCAATTATCGGTGGTCGCCTGAGCGGCTTCTTTTCGTGGATTTTCTGCTCACGCACCCGCATGGCCAAGGATGAGCGCGCAGACGGATCACCATGCGTAGCCCCTCGATCCCGCTTCGCTTCAAAGGATCGGCGGGCAGACCTGACAAGGGCACGCGCCTTGGATTGAAGGTCAAAAACGGCCATACTTGACGTGGAAAAACTCCTGTTTGCGAAGACCCTTTAGGAGGTCCGTGATCCCCATGCTGCTGAGACGGCCGAGAAAGAGACCAAGCCGCTTTCGGCCATGGAAAAGGCGGCGTCGGCGGATGCCACGGGGCGCACTTCTCCCTGCCACTCTACTCGTCCTTCTCGGGCTGTGGCTGTATGACCCTAACACGCTCACACAGGCGACAGCGCGGGTGGGACAACCCGCTGTTGACCGTGTGATCCCGAGCCATCTGACGGTCGTTGACGGCGACACAGTGACTCTCAGAGGTCAGTCTATCCGACTTGTCGGCTTCGACACGCCAGAAACCTATCGAGCGCAATGCGCGTCTGAGCGCAGCTTGGGCGACGCGGCAACCGATAGGCTCCGCGACCTGCTGGCCGGGGCATCCTCTGCCGAACTGGTCTACCTGCCCCGTCGCGACCAATACGGGCGTGATCTGGCGCGGCTCATGCTCGATGGCCGAGACGTCGCCGATACAATGGTGAGCGAGGGGTTGGCCCGCCGCTATTCAGGCGGACAACGCCGGTCTTGGTGTTAAGCGACAGGCATAAGATGCGCGCCGCTTAGCTCTGCCACGGGTTGACCACATCGACACCCATAGCTTCGAAGGGGCGCACATCGCGGGTCGCAACGGTGCAGTCGTTGTTGTCGAGGGCAACAGCGGCAATCAAGCCATCAAGGTCTTTCACGTAGTCACGTCCGTGCTTCTGGCGGGCTGAGGCGATCTGCACCCCAAACTGAAACGGCGCGTCGCCCTCAAAGCCCAAAATGCGATCCTTGAAGTCCACCTTGAACAGCTCGATCAAGGCGCTCTTGAGGCGGTCCTTCTTTCGGCCATCAGGCAACGAATAGAGCCCGTAATACATCTCCGCTTGGTTGATGATCGTCGTGTAGAGGTTACTTGGCACTTGTTGGTCAAGCCATGCGATGACATTGGGATCGGGCTGAGGCTTCATTGGTTCGGACAGAACCATCGTATCGAGAATGATCATTCAAAAGCCACGGGATCACTCCCGCCAGCGTCACGCTCAATCGCAAAGTCTTGGTCCACGGCCCCACCATACTTCTCTACAAGCCGTGACCCAAAGCCAGCCTTGCTTTGCGACTCGATATAGAGCGCAATCGCCAAACGGGCTTCGGCTTCTGCGCTGCGACTGTTCGAGCGCGCAATCCGTTTCAGCGCAACATGCTGATCTTCCGGAATATTTCTAACTGTCATGTCACCCATAATCGGGCCTCCATAGGTTTGATATCACAGATAGCATCACTGATATCAAAATTCAATGTATAGGCAGGGCAAAAAAAGGGCCCCGCCGAAGCGGGGCCAAGTTGATCCTCACCACAAGGATGCGAATGTCTTGTTCAGCGGGCGTGCGCAGCGCGCCAGTTCTCGCCTTCGGGTATGTTGTCCTGGCTTCGCGCCAGCACCGCACGCCTGTTCATGAGGGCCTGAAAGATCGGCGTAGACGGGTGATCGCCTCGATGGCCGCGCTGCGGACGGCGGATGCCAATAGGGCCATGCCGGTAGAACCAGATCGCCAGATCGACCGCCTCAAGGTCTGCCTCGCGATAGATCAGATCGAGCGGCATACACATGCCGTGCGATTCCAGATCGCGGTTGCGCTTGTGCGAAAGGCGTCGTCGGTTCAGCACATAGCCGCAATCGCACCACTCTCGCACGTTGCTCCACCAGAGCCGTGTTCCTGGCGTGCGGAATTGGATGATCAGCGTCATGGAAACAGCTCCAATTGAACGCCAGTCATGCGCTCAAGACGGTTTCGCTCGGCGCGTCCCTTCGGGTCGATGACCCAATCCTCGCCGACGCGCGCGATGCTGGCGGCCTCGCCGTGCTGCGCGGCGAATAGACAATCGGCTGCTATCCGGCGGGCCTTGTGCAGATCGGATGCACGGTGGCCGCTTGGGCGACGACACCACACGCCGGGGGCCTTGCCGCATTCAGGGCAACCCACGGCCAAGACGGGATGCCTATGGGCGGTGAAGTCAGGCATGGGCCTCCTCCAACTCCCCAAGGCGCAGGAACAAGTCTGACGCCAGAACGCGGTCCTGCATGGCCCGCTGGCGGTCCTTGTTCTTGGACGCAGCGGCTTGAAGGTGGTGATAGGCCGCATGACGCTCGGCCAGCGGGTATCGGTCGGGGTCTTCAGCGATGTCGCGGGCCTTCAGGATCGGGACAAACAGTTCCGGCTTGGCGAACAGGTCGGCAACTCGCGACCCGCCCGCATCCGTCTTGGACAGTGGAAACGGCGGGCGTTTCAGGTCGAGCTTGCCAAGGCTATAGCTGTGCAGCACCCCCAAGAGACGGGACGGATCGGCGGGGTAGGGGGCGCAATCCCACACGCGGCGGATCGCACGTCCTTCCTCGGCGGGCAGGCTGTCGATCATGCGACGAGCCTTGCGCCACTCTGCGGCCTGTTCTGACCGCCAGCGCGTTTCCTGCTGGTCGGACAGGACGGCACGGCGGGCCATAACCTCATCCTCGGTGGGCTGTTCCTCGGCAATCTGATCAGCGAAAAGGGGCAGGGCGTCCCGCTCCCGCTGCTGCTTGCGGCGCAAGGCGGCGCGTTTGCGGGGTGTGTCCGTAAACGCGAAGCTGGGTGTTCTCTTGAACCGCATGTCAGTGGTCCTCACCCGATGCCGCAAGGCGGGCCTCGTGCGCTTCTAGCCGTCCCAACAGGGCGGCGGTCAGGTCACGCAAGGATGCACGGTCGGCAAGGTGCAGCGCGGCCCGTTGGCCCGCAGTAAGGGCTGCTGTGGGTGTATCCAGCCCCTCCGGGGCTGGGACACCCGCGCCCACCACGCCTGCCGCCGTCAACGCCTCGATCAGCGGACGCGTCATCACCTGTAAGGCATCGGCATCCACGCGGTTGGACAGGGCCGATTTCTGGATCAGGGCAAAGGTCTCGACCATCTTCTGAACCCGGCCCGTGTTGGTATCGTTCTCAAATGCCATTGGTCTTGCTCCTGTCTGGAAAGGGGCAGGGCGCGAACGCCCTGCCGTTGCTCTCACTCCATGCCTTCGGGCAACCAAGCGTCGATCTTGGCGGCTTGCGCCTCGGTGACGCCAAGGGCGCTGCGCAGGTCCGATTGGGTAAACAAGGCTTCCAGCTTCGCGGCCTTCTCGCCCTTTTTCAGCTTCGCAAAGGTCGTGGCTGTCGGGTGATCCTCGGCCAAGTCCAGAAGATCGCGCCAAATCTCGACCATATAGGGACCGCCCACACGGCAAAAGAAGTTGGCTGCTGTGGGTGTCCAAACCTCGCGGGTGTCGGGCTTCGTGGCCTTCTCGACCAGTGCTTGCAGCTTCTCGTCACCGCCTTGGAATTGAGCGGCAAGGAAGCGGACCAGTTCACCGCGCACATGCTCTGCACCCTTCTTGCGGAAGGCGCGGAAGGATGCGCCAAGATCTTTCGTGTCCCACATATCGCGGGGCGGGTTGGTCGTCAGCCGCTCGTCCAGCGCGTAGCCATCTGCCTCGGTAGAGGGCCAGTTTGGCACTTCTGTTGTCGTGATCCCGAACGGCTTGTCCCACCGAAGATTGTGGCTCAACTGGTAGGCCAGAAGGTCGATTAAAAGGTCAGGATCGCGCAGGGCAGCGTGTTGCCGCGTTCCTTTGGTCACACGGTTCAAGTCATCGCGCAGCTTTTGCGAGATTGGTGACTTGGGACCATCATTGCCGCTGCTGCTGTGCATCGACTTGCGCAGGATACCCGCCTCAATAGCCGCCTTCTTATCTTCTGGCTTCACCAGAGCGCCGCTGATCTGCTGCACTCCGCTCTGATCAACATAGACGTAGAGGCCCGCATGGCTGCGCTGTTCGTCAGTATATTGCCCGTCGATGATCGCTTGCAGGGCGGCAAGTTCCGCCTCCCCTGCGGCGTCCAGCACATCGCCATTGGCGAGTTCGGCCAACTCGTCATAGCGTTCCGCCTCGTCCTCGGATAACTGGCCTTCTTCGGCATAGACCCGGCCAAACTTGTCCAGCCCCATGTTGTAGTGGCACAGCCAAGGCTCATGGATCGCCTCGACCCATTTCCAGCCTTCGGCCTGCAAGGTCTCGACGGCCTCGGTCAGCTTGGCGTCGAACAACTCGTCCAGCAAAGCCACATCGTCAAAGAACGTCTGGTCTTGGAAAAGATCAGCGGTTTTGCGGCCTCCGGCCTCGTCATAGCCAGCTTCGGTGACATAGACCACGCGACGGTCACTGCTGCGCACGGAGTCCGGCTTGAGGGCCTGCTTGATCTGGTGATCGCTGTAGTTCCCGCCCCGCGCCTGCTCCAACACTTCAAGGGTCGCTTTCATGTCATTGCTGACGGTGAATGCGGCGGCGTTGGACAGGCTGATTTCGTTGGCCGCAAGGGCGTCCAGTACCGGATCGGGGAGGTGCGCCAGTGCAAGGCGGCGGTAGACGTGCTTTTCATTGACCGCAAAGGCGCGGGCAATGGCTCCCACAGTACCGCCTTTGGCTTCCATCTTGCCATAGGCACGGATTTCCTCGGCAGGGTGCAGATCGCGGCGGGCCACATTCTCCATGTTCGCCCAAGCCTCGGCGGTCTCGGCGTCGGGGGCCAGCATCACCATGGGGTTCGCCAGTTCGGGCCGCGTGTTGGCCATGTCTGGGTGCTGCTCGGCCAGATATTGCAGGGCGCGCAAGCGGCGTCCGCCTGCGACAATCTCTGCGGTGTCTTTCTTGCCTGCCAGCCCTGCGATGGACTGGATCAGGCCAGCGGCCCAGATACTTTCCGCGAGTTCGACCACGTCCGATTCGGGCACGTCTTGGCGTGGGTTCATAGGAGAGAGGGACAGATTTGCGAGGGGAAAGCGGGCCTCTGTTGCGATGATCTTGGATTGCTTAGTCATTGGGACATTCCTTGTTTTGTGGTGATGATTTTGGTATGGGTGCCCCACCCCTGACGGGGTGAGGCGAGGCCGCTTAGGCGGCGTGCTGTTTCAGAAAGGCGAGGCCGATCTTGGCGGAGAGACCTCCCTTTCTCACAAGCGCGATAGCTTCCCGCTTGCGCTGCTCGATAACTGCTCTGGTCATGTGTTCACCTCCTTCCCAACGCAGGCAGCGCCTTTGGCGCACCCCTTGCAGGGCTGCCAATTTCAGTAGTCGCTTGGGAAAAGGATCGTCAGAACGCGGCGCGTTTCAGCGAGCGACGTGGGGTTCGGTGAACCGCCTTCATAGGCGCAGTCGTAAAGGTCGATTTTCCACCAGACCTTTTTGCCCATGACCTCCATCGCTCCCATTTCATGGGTTCCGTAGGGGTCAATATCTTCGTTGAAATCGTCGTATGCGGCGACGGCGGCAACACAGGCGAGGACGAAACCCTGACCTTCCGCGTGGACCGCTTGGGTGTAGACCCACTCTCCCTGTCCGCCTCCGGGGCGTTTACAGCGAAAGGCATCGTTTTGTTCGGCAATTCGGGCGATATCACGCGCCCGGTCGTCAACCGTATCAGCCATCCTTGGCCTCCTTGTGGTGATGCGGTCGGGTCTTGTGACCTCTTTCCGCCAATGGGCGACGCCTTCCCTTTCTGTTTTCAGGAAAATGCGCGCATTTTCCGGGGAACAGAGGGGGGAGGGCGTCAGCCCGACCCACGGGCCTGGAACGAAAAGTCATAGCAACCCCCAAGGGGGGCTTGTCGGCGGGGCGGCATTGGAAACCGTCATTTTCGACGCAGGAGAAAATTTCGGAGGGTCCGATGGCGCACCGTCGATGGCGTCATTGACTTTGCGGGCCAGGTCTGTTGGGCGGATCAAACCAATGGGAAGTTGTCGACGGCCTTAGAGCGAAGCGGAGAGGCCGGCGTCCGCTATGTCCTCGATCCCGCGCGCGAGCGGGATCCCCGCTGTCTTCTATCGTTGCAGTTGCCGTATCAGGCAGAGACGGTGTGTAATGGCATCTGGGTTCCCTCTGCCTTGTTTCCGGAAAGATGAGAGGTGACGCATCGCGGGCTTGGTGTTCCCGTGGCAAAGCCTCGGCAAGCAGAAAAACGGTTTCCACCCATAGGGCGAACCCACCGATTTTCGGCCTGCACCGCACCCTCGTTCGATGCGCTTTTCCACCTTCATCGAAACAAGGAGAAACCCAAATGGCACATTACACTCTAACCGTCCCTGTAAAATACGACGACAACGGCACCGAGAAGACCACCTATCGCCGGGTCGGCGCGGTGTTCGAGAACACAAAGCGGGACAGTGGCGAAACGTTCCTGACGCTCAAGCTCGATTTCCCGGTTGGTGTGACCGAGCTGGTCGCCTTCCTGCCAAGCGCCAAAGGCGACGTGACCGAATAGGAGCCCAGGGCCGCCGCAAGGCGGCCCGCTCCAATGTATGCGTATACTCACGAGTATACGCATACACGCCGGTCAAAGCCTCCCATCGAGAAGACAACAGCGAACTGATCATAGGGGCTGTCTGCCCCCGCGCCTTCCAGGCGCTCCCCCGAGGATATTTCTGGCAAGATGAAGGGGTGACAAAACTCTTGTTTGCGTAACAATAACGTATTATTGTCATCACAGGATTAAGCCGGGGACGGCCTATGATCCCGCAAGGTGAAGACGGAAGTTTCACCCGAAGGCCGGGGCAGATGCTCCGGCTTTCGCTTCTAGAGCGAGGGTTTCATGAAAGTTCTACTGATCGTCGTGATGTTCAACTTTGAAACCGGTTCTGAGTTGGAAACGCGGATGGACTTTGCTGATGTCGCTGATT
>JBCBOD010000008.1:0-65115 GCA_039821425.1 Pseudomonadota bacterium | reverse complement strand
CACCTTCCATCATCATCGACACAAGGTTCTTGCCGATGTCGTGGATGTCGCCCTTGACTGTGCCGATCACCATCTTGCCCACGCGGGGCGCGCCGGTTTCAGCCAGCAGTGGTTTCAGGATGGCCATGCCACCCTTCATCGCATTCGCGGCGAGCAGAACCTCTGGGACGAAAAGGATCCCGTCGCGGAAGTCATGCCCCACGATGGTCATCCCGCCCACCAGTGCCTCTGTCAGGATCCGGTAAGGCTCCCATCCGCGTTCCAGCAGGATGTTCACGCCTTCCTCGATCTCTTCCTTCATGCCGTCATAAAGGTCATCGAACATTTGCGCGACGAGATCTTCGTCATTGAGTTCTGACAGGATGATGTCGTCTTCTTCGTCGGACATGGGGCGCACCTTTGCTTATCGCTTGTGCCAGTCTTGCGCTGGATTGGCCTAATCTACCCGCAAGTTTCCGACATTTCCATGGATGTGACCGACCCGTGCTTGTCGATGTTCTTGAATTGTTCTAATAAAGATTATGGACGATCTTCCACCGCAGAAATCACACAAGACGCCGGGGCGCGCGGCGGGGTCGAACCCGGATGTGCGTTTTGATCGGGTGACTTACGAGAGCGTTGATGATGGTTGGACGCCCGAAGAGGACCTGCCGGTGCTGCGCACGGAGGTCAGCGAAGAACGCGCGCGCAAGGTGATCACGCGCAACAGTTCCCCCGATCTCTCCTTTGACCGGTCTATCAATCCGTACCGCGGCTGCGAACATGGGTGCATCTACTGTTTCGCGCGGCCCAGCCACGCCTTTCTGGGTCTGTCGCCTGGCCTGGATTTTGAGACGAAGCTGATCGCACGGCCCAATGCCGCCGAACAGCTGCGCAAAGAACTCAGCAACCCGCGCTACGGACCGCGCATCATCGCGATTGGCACCAACACTGATCCCTATCAACCCATTGAGAAATCACGTGGGATCATGCGGGAGGTGATGCAGGTATTGTCCGATTTCAATCATCCGGTCGGGATCGTCACCAAGGGGACGTTGATTGAGCGGGATATTGATATTCTGGCGCCAATGGCGGCAAAGGGGCTGCTCAGGGTCGGGATTTCTGTGACCACGCTTGATCCAAAAGTCTCCCGCGCGATGGAGCCCCGGGTGCCGCTGCCAAAGGCGCGGTTGCGGACAATCGCGCGGCTGACGGACGCGGGGATCCCGGTGCGGGTGATGGTCTCACCGGTGGTGCCTGCGCTGACGGATCATGAGTTAGAGGCGATCCTTGAGGCCGCAGTAGATGCGGGGGCTGTTGCGGCTTCTTCGATCATTTTGCGGCTTCCGTTGGAGGTTGCACCGCTTTTTCGGGAGTGGCTGGAGGCGCATTTTCCCGATCGCGCGGCCCGCGTGATGGGCCGGGTGCGCGAGTTGCATGGCGGGAAGGACTATGATCCGGCCTTCGGCACGCGGATGCGCGGGCAGGGGCAATGGGCGGAGATGATGCAGCAGCGGTTCAAGCTGACCTGCCGCAAGCTGGGTCTGGATCGGAGCTTGCCGCCGCTGCGGACCGATCTTTTTGCGAAGCCGCCAGCGGCGGGCGATCAACTGTCACTGCTTTAGGCATTGCTGGCTGCGATGTCGGAGCCTCCGGCGGCAGTATTTTCGAACATGAGAAGTTTGGTGTGAAAAGGAAACCCCGCACCGGTTTGTGGCCGGGCGGGGCTTCTCACGTTACGGCCATCGGCTCTGCAGCCTGTCCCGCCCATTCAGGCTGCACGAACGCGGTTAACGAAATGTAAATACCGCTTCTCATGTTCAAAAATACTGTCGGGGGGCCGCGAAGCGGCGGGGGCAGACAGCCCCCTCTGACTTACCCTCTGCGCCGACGCCCGCGGCGGGGCGTGGCTGCGGGGCCCGCGCCATCTGTCCCGTCAGATGCAGACGAAAACGCGCCAAGTGCGGTGCTGATTTTGTCCAGGGTTGGGCGGTCCCCATTTGGCCGCGTTTCCAGCGCATGCCGCATGGCGCGCAGGTGGTCCGGTGTTGTCCCGCAGCAGCCGCCGATGATCTTGGCGCCACAGTCGCGTGCCAGAACAGCATAGTCACCCATCAGGTCCGGTGTGCCGTCATAGTGGATGTGCCCATCGTGGTATTTCGGGATGCCGGCGTTGCCCTTTGCGATCACAGGCAAGGCAGGGTCTGCCGCCTCGAACCCCAGCACAGTGCGCAAGAGGTCAGATGCGCCGACGCCGCAGTTTGCCCCAATGGCAATGGGCTGATGGCTCAACTTGCCAACCTTGCGCACCATATCGGCCGAGGTGAGCCCCATCATCGTTCGGCCAGCGGTGTCAAAACTCATCGTGCCGCACCAAGGCATGTCTGCCTTGGCGAAAGCCTCGGCCGCGGCGGCGAATTCCTCGAACGCGCTGATGGTTTCCACCCATAGTACGTCAGCGCCGCCAGCTTTCAGCCCTTCGGCCTGTTCGTGGAACATCTCCACCGCGATCTCGTGGGTTAGTGCGCCCATGGGCGCCATGATTTCCCCGGTTGGACCGACCGAGCCCGCCACGATCACCGGGTGGTCTGCACTGTCTGCCACGTCACGTCCGATCTCGGCAGCAATGCGGTTGAGCTCTGCCACGCGCCCTTCGGCCCCATGCAGTTTCAGGCGCGAGGCATTGGCGCCAAAGCTGTTCGTCAGAAAGAGGTCACTGCCCGCATCCACCGCCCCTTTGTAGAGCGCCTTGATCTTACCCGCTTCGGTCACGTTCCAAAGCTCAGGCGCGTCACCTGACGTCAGCCCCAAGTTGAACAGGTTGGTTCCGGTGGCGCCGTCGGCCAACAGCCAGTCGCGCTGCGATAGCAAGTCTGAAAGGGGGGTTGTCATCGAATCCTCTGCGTGGTCTCAGCAGCCTCTTTCATGGGCGGGCCACCCGCGCAAACCCATTCGATGCATGATGATTATGTATGAAATGCAAAAGCGCGCCGTGTAGGCGCGCCTTTCTTGACCGTAGTTCTGCGACTACAGCATTAAATTTCGTCCATCAGCTGCGCTTTGGCTTCTGTCATGAACGCGGCCATTTGGGCGCGGATCGTCGCCTCATCGGCCAATGTGCCCAGATCGCCAGAGACCTTGCGATAAACATCCTCGTGACCGGCTTCTTCAAAATCGGATTTCACGACTTCCTTGGCGTATTCTGCGGCGTCATCGCCGGATTTGCCCATCAGCTCTGCCGCCCAAAGGCCCAAAAGCTTGTTGCGCCGTGCCTCTGCCTTGAACTGCATTTCTGCGTCATGTGCGAATTTGTTTTCAAAGGCGTTTTCGCGATCGTCAAAGGTGCTCATACCGGGGCCTCGTGGTTTGCCATACTGTCACTAATGATATGCCTATGCAGATGCTTGCCCGCAAGGGGGGCTTGCACTATGACGCGCACAAGCGCGGGTGTGGACAGACCGCGAGACAGGGCAGGTAAACCATGGCGCGCCGCAAGAAGATTTACGAAGGCAAGGCAAAGATCCTCTACGAAGGCACAGAGCCGGGCACATTGGTGCAGTACTTCAAAGATGACGCGACAGCCTACAACGCCCAGAAAAAGGACGTGATCGAGGGCAAGGGCGTGTTGAACAACCGCCTGTCAGAATTCTTTATGAAGGGCCTTGGCCAGATCGGGATCCCCACCCATTTCATCAAGCGCCTGAATATGCGCGAGCAGCTGATCCGTCAGGTGGAGATCATCCCGCTTGAGGTGATCGTGCGCAACTTTGCCGCTGGCACGATGGCCAAGCGCATGGGCATGGAAGAAGGCACTGCGCTGCCCCGTCCGGTGGTCGAGTTTTCCTACAAGGATGACAGCCTTGGCGACCCGCTGGTACCAGAGGAATACATCATCGCATTCGGCTGGGCCACGCAGCAGGATCTGGATGATATCGTCAGCCTCGCCCTGCGCGTGAATGACTGGATGTCGGGCGTCATGTACGGCGTGGGCATCCGCCTGATCGACTTCAAGATCGAAATCGGCCGCGTCTGGGACAATGATTTTCAGCGCCTGATCCTCGCTGATGAAATCAGCCCCGATAGCTGCCGTCTATGGGATATCGAGACAAACCAGAAGCTCGACAAGGATGTGTTCCGCCGCGATCTGGGCAGCCTGACGGATGCCTATACCGAAGTGGCGCGTCGTCTGGGTGTGATGCCCAACAATGTGACCCACGCCCCCAGCAAACCAACCCTGATCAACTGAAAGGCCCGCCCATGAAAGCCCGCGTTCACGTCATGCTGAAGAACGGCGTCCTTGATCCGCAGGGAGAGGCCGTGCGCCACGCTCTGGGCACGCTTGGTTTTGATGGCGTCGAAGGCGTGCGTCAGGGCAAAGTGATCGAGCTTGATCTGGCCGATGGCACGCCAGAGACCACAATCAACGAGATGTGTGAAAAGCTGCTCGCCAATACGGTGATCGAAAGCTACCGGGTAGAGGTTCTCTGATGCGCGCGGCGGTCATTGTCTTTCCCGGTTCCAACTGTGATCGCGACATGGCGGTTGCCCTGCGGGCTGCCGGGGCGGATGTCAGCATGGTCTGGCACAAGGATGCGGCCCTGCCTGACGGCGTTGATCTGGTGGCCATTCCGGGCGGTTTTTCCTTTGGCGACTACCTGCGCTGCGGGGCCATCGCGGCCCAGTCGCCGATCTGCAGGGCGGTCGTCGCCCATGCGGAACGGGGCGGGTATGTCCTAGGTGTCTGTAACGGGTTTCAGGTGCTGACCGAAACGGGGCTTCTGCCGGGCGCGTTGATGCGAAACGCAGGGCTGAAATTCATCTGCAAGACTGTCGGGTTGCAGGTGCAGACCTCTGCCTCTCCCTTTACCGAAGGGTACAACGCAGGTGATGTGGTTGGTTTCCCCGTGGCCCACCACGATGGCAACTATACCGTGGACGCCGATGGCCTGCGCCGCTTGCAGGATGAAGACCGCATCGCCTTTACCTATGAGGCGAACCCCAACGGTGCGATGGCCGATATTTCAGGGATTCTGTCTGAAAACCGCCGTGTTCTGGGGATGATGCCGCATCCAGAGCGTGCGGTTGATGCGGGCCATGGCGGCACGGACGGGCAGGCGCTTTTCCGCGGCCTTGTGGCGCAATTCGCCGACGCCTGATCAGCGCGCTTGTTGTGATGCGGTGCGGGGCGTAGACTGCGCCCATGAAATTGTTGGATAGATTGCGAAAAGGCCGTGGCAAGGGCAGGTGGTATCTGCGCCTTTCGGTAATGGTGATCTGCCTTTTTGCGGGCATCGTGATCTATGTTTCCAACCAGTTTTTGACGCAGCGCTTTACCGAGACCATCAGCAACAGGTCAGAGATACGGCTTGCGCTCTATGTCACCAACCTGATGAACGAGTTGCAGCGCAACTCTGTCGTGCCGCAGCTTCTGGCGCGTGATCCCAGCCTGATCCGCGCTTTGCAGGACCGCGACTTTTCAACGTCGACCTCGCGGCTGTTGTCCTTCGTGGATGAGATTGGGGCGGCCTCGCTGACGCTTTTGGACAGCGATGGGCGTGCGGTGGCTGCCACAGATCGCAGCGTGATCGGCGAAAGCCACCGCAATACACCCTACTTTGTGGAGGCGACCCGCAGCAATCAGACCGTCTACACCACCTACCGCGATGAAGAGGGGGTGTTCTCTTTCGTCTATTCGCGCCGGATCGAGGATGCCAGTCGGCGCCTTGGTGTCATCATGGTCGAAGTTGATGCACCCCGCGTGGAGAATGGCTGGGCCGGGGTCTCTGACGCGGTTCTGGTCATGGACACGGACGGTATGATCATCATGTCGACCGAACCGCGCTGGCGTGGGCTGAGCGAGGACGAAGCACTTGCCCGTCAGTCGGCACCCTCCGCCATTGAGCGGGCCATTCGCGTGACACAAGGCTGGGCGGCTTTGCCAGCTGACGCCTACCTGCGCGGAGAGGCCGTGTTGCGCACTGAAATGCGCATTCCGCATCAGGGCTGGCGCATGGTCAGTTACACCACCTATGCATCGGTCCGGCAGCAGGTGAATGGCATCCTCGCCATCGAGGTAATGGGATTCGCGATCCTGCTGGCCTTTGTGTTCTGGACATCATCGCGCAAGACCGCGTCGCGCCTTGTCTTCTTCCAGCGGGAGTCAGCAGAGCTTCGCGCATTGAACCGTCGCCTGCAGCGGGAAATTGCCGAACGCGAGAAGGTGGAAAAGACCCTCGAAGTGGCCGAACAGACCATCGCGCAGTCGTCGAAACTGGCGGCGTTGGGTGAAATGTCGGCGGCCGTCAGCCACGAGTTGAACCAGCCGTTGGCGGCGATGAAAACATACCTCGCAGGCGCGCGCCTTTTGCTGCAGCGCGAGCGCCCGGATGAGGCTGTCGCGTCGTTCCAGCGCATCGACGATCTGCTGGAGCGGATGGGGGCGATCACACGCCAGCTGAAGTCCTACGCACGCAAGGGCGCAGACGCGTTTGAGCCTGTAGATACAAGGGCTGCGGTGTCATCGGCACTTGCGATGATGGAGCCGCAGCTGAAGACCCGTTCGGTCAACATCATCCGGACAATGCCTGATGAGCATGTGATGATCCTTGGCGACCGGCTGCGCCTTGAACAGGTGATCATCAACCTTCTGCGCAATGCGCTTGACGCTACTAAAAACGCGGCAAACCCGACAATCGAGATCCTGCTGGCGGCAGGGGATTCCGTCAGTATCCAGATCCGTGACAACGGTGAAGGAATTGAAAACCTCGATGAGCTATTCGAGCCCTTCTACACCACTAAACAACCTGGTGATGGGGTCGGTCTGGGGCTTGCTATCTCCTCTGGCATCGTGAACGATTTGGGCGGGCGCCTCACCGCGCGGAATGCGGTTGATGGCGGGGCTATATTCGAGGTGCAACTGCCCACGATCACGCAGGATGTCGCCGCGGCGGAATAAGGAAGACGTGCATGAGCAAGGTCATGAAGATCGCGATTGTCGATGATGAGAAAGATATGCGGCAGTCGATTTCGCAGTGGTTGGCGCTGTCTGGCTTTGACACAGAAACGTTTGCATCGGCCGAGGATGCGCTGAAAGGGTTGGGCAACGACTACCCCGGCATCGTTGTCAGCGACATCAAGATGCCTGGCATGGACGGGATGCAGTTTCTGAAAAAGCTGAAGGGCGTAGACAGCTCGCTGCCCGTGATCATGATCACCGGTCACGGCGATGTACCCATGGCGGTTGAAGCGATGCGCGTGGGCGCGTTTGATTTCCTCGAAAAGCCATTCAACCCGGACCGCATGACCGAACTGGCCAAGAAGGCGACCAACGCCCGGCGCCTGACGCTCGACAACCGTGCCCTGCGCAAAGAGCTGTCAGACGGCAGCGCCCTGATCAAGAAACTGATCGGCCAGTCCGCCCCGATGGAACGCCTGAAAGAGGATATCCTGGATCTGGGGCAGGCCGATGGCCATGTGCTTGTCGAGGGCGAGACAGGGACAGGCAAGACACTTGTGGCCCACGCCCTGCACGCCGTTGGCGCGCGTTCGAGCAAGAAGTTTGTCCTACTCAGCTGTGCGGCCCATGATGAGGAAACCTTGGGGCGTATCATCTTTGGCCCGACCAACAGCGATGAGCCTATTCCTGCGATGGAAGAGGCACGTGGCGGGACACTAGTGCTGGAAGATATCGAGGCGCTGAGCCATGCGATGCAGGCGCGCCTTCTGACGGCCATTAACAACCATGGCACCCCGGCAGAGACGCGGATCGTTGCGATCTGCAACCTGCAGGAACAGGACAAGACCTGTGAAAGCGTGCTGCGCCCGGATTTGTTCTATCGTTTGGCTGCCCTGCGGATCACCGTGCCACCGCTGCGCCAGCGGGGCGAGGATATTCTGGCCCTCTTCACCCGCCTGAGTGAGCAATTCGCCGAGGAATATGGTTGCGACGCGCCCGAGGTCAGCGCGCAAGAGGCCGCACAGCTGCTGCAGGCTCCGTGGCCGGGCAACGTGCGCCAGTTGATCAATGTTGCCGAACGGGCCGTGCTGCAAAACCGACGCGGGACCGGGTCCATCGCCTCGCTTCTGATGGCAGACACCGAAGAGGAAGAAGCCAAACCTGCGATGACGACAGAAGGCAAGCCACTGAAGGAATTCGTGGAAGCTTTTGAACGCATGCTGATCGACAACACCATGCGGCGTCACAAGGGTTCCATCGTGTCGGTCATGGAAGAGCTTTGCCTGCCGCGGCGTACACTGAACGAAAAGATGGCGAAATACGGCCTGCAGCGGTCGGATTACCTCTAGCGGGAAATTCTGGACACAGAGCAATCAGGAGACCTATCATTCCCGTATTTTAAGGGGAGTTTGATGGTCAGGTTTTATTACGCGCTTTCGCTCGTGGCTGCGATGGGATGGCTGGGGGCCATCCTTATAGCCTTCGATGAAGAACTGTTTGTGGCACGGGGCACAGTCGGTCCTTTGCTATGGTTATTCCTGTTTCTCGTCGTTTGCTGCTCTTTTGTGCTAATCGGGCTGCAGTTTCGCGCCTTAACCAATCAATCGGACGAAAAGCGTTTTGGGGGGCAGGTCGTTCTTCCTTGGTTGATGCTTGTCCCGACAACTGTGTTCGCTGTCTTATTGTTTTTCGATCTCAATGATCTCGATCGTCTTTTGCGGCCGCAAGTTGTGTCTGAGTCCACAACAGCCAACACGCCTTCGGCGATAGACCAGCGCCAAGATGAGGTGTTTGACTTTGAGGTTCCCGTAATTGTCGAAGTCGACAGTTTCTACGATCGATGGTCGGCCGCAGTTGCTTGGACTCTTATCGTCGGCCTCGTTCTAGTTTTCTATCACGCAATTCAAGTTCGGCGCATCATGGCTGGAGCAGGCGGCTTTTCGTTCGAACGTTATCCGCCCGCGGGTTGGAAGGATCTATCCGTAGACCCGGCTACGCTTCTTGTAGCGAATTCTCTGATCGTGCGCAGCAACGTTCACAGGCTTCGAGCTGCGTTCATCCTTATTTTGATCATCGGGCTAATAGGGCTTGGCGTTCAGTTGTATTTTACGGCGGGACAGCTCATTTCATCCGATATTCGGGATAGCCCGCTGGCGGAAACCCGCGCTCTGGCTGACCGTCTTGCTCTTGAAGAGGATGACACACTACGCCAGCAGCGCTTAAATACTGACGAGCGAGAAAGTATCTATGCTGAGTTGATCGCGATAGGTGTCAATTTCAGCGAACCGTTCGACGATTCGTCAGGATTTGTTTTCGGCGATGGTGACTGTACTTTTGATCGGAGCGCGTTTTCACGCAACACGGAGAATTGGTTTTTCCGCAACCTGAGGCAGGATGAGACAGAGACTCCTGCATCCCGCTTGCCTTGTCGTGCAAGCGAAGGAATTCAGCGTCGATTGTCAGACGCCAGGCGCCTCTTGTCGGCCAATGAAGTCTTGGGTGTCCGCCTGAAGAGCATCGAGGACACGCAAAACGGGGTGCGCAACTTCATCGAAAAGAGCTTGCCAACGCTTCTTGGCGTCAACGACAACGATGAGAGCTTCGCAGTCGAACAACTTGTTGCCTCCGGTGTCACCCGCTTTGGCATCCTCTTCGTGATCATCTATCTTGTGCAGATCCTTGTCGGGATCTACCGTTATTCGATGCGGCAGGCGGAGTATTTTGAGAGTGCGGCCGGAGCACTTTTGATGTCCGTAACACGGGACGATCCATTCTCGGAGTGGCGCGACGAACTCATCAGTTCCACCATTGATTTTGGCAAGGGGCCAACATCACCAACCAGCGCGATTTCCGGTGTTGTGACCCGCGGGTGGCTGGGGCGGCGCAATCCACCCCAGACAGAGTAGGCCCCGTTAACCCACTGGCACTTGTGTCCGGGGCCTTTCCTCCCTTATGTAGGTGGAACGGATGTTCGTGCGTTGGTTGCGCGATGTCATCCGATGAGATTCTCTGCCGGGCGCATGATGATTGATCAGCCCCGCGCAGCTGATTTGATCCCGCGGGATCAGGAGAACGCCCTTGGCCGTGCGACACCGCCGGTCGGGCCATAAACGGGCCTCGCTTTGCCGGGGTCGGAGAAGAAACGCGATGCAAAGCGCGCTAAAGATGAGGACAGAGGTTGCGGCAGTTGTTGCCGCCCGTTTGCCCCGCGCGCCGCTCGCCAACATCAGTCATGTAACACGGACAACCGCGCCCCCCGGGGCGCCGCCGGGGTTATGTGCGAACGGACAACATGCCAAAGAAAATGCTTATCGATGCGACGCACGCGGAGGAAACCCGCGTCGTCGTTGTAGACGGGAACAAAGTCGAGGAATTTGATTTTGAAAGCCAGTTCAAGCGGCAGCTTGCTGGCAACATCTATCTGGCCAAGGTCACACGGGTGGAGCCATCGCTCCAGGCCGCGTTTGTAGACTACGGCGGCAACCGCCACGGCTTCCTCGCTTTTTCCGAGATCCACCCGGATTATTATCAGATCCCCATCGCTGACCGTGAGGCGCTGATCGCCGAGGAAAAAGCCTATGCCGAGGCGATGAAGGCCGAGGCGGAGGCAGAAGCCGAGAAGGCCGAAAAACCCAAGCCTAAGCGGCGCCGCCGCCGGTCCAAGGCGGCTGAGGCGAACGGCGATGATGCCGTCGCGACAGCTGAAGTTGAGACCGAAGAGGATGAAACCTCTGGCGATATCGCCGGCATGGAAACCATCGACCTTGGCGATAGCGAAGAGGGCAGCAGCCCGATGGAGCTGGTCGGCGAAACTCCTGTCGATACGCCCGCCGCGGGTGAAGACGATGATGATGATACGTCGGAAGAGGCGAGTGCCGATGACGATGCATCTGACGATGATGACGCCAAGGCAGGCGATGCAACCGCCAAGGACGACAACATCGAAAGTGTCGCCGAAGAGGATGACACTGATGAGGTGCGCCCGGTTCGCAAGCCGCGCCCCAAGCGCTACAAGATCCAGGAAGTCATCAAGGTTCGCCAGATCCTGCTGATCCAGGTCGTGAAGGAAGAACGTGGCAACAAGGGTGCTGCGCTGACAACCTATCTTTCGCTGGCTGGGCGTTACTGCGTGTTGATGCCCAACACCGCGCGTGGTGGCGGGATCAGCCGCAAGATCACCAATGCGGCTGACCGCAAGAAGCTGAAAGAGATTGCAGGCTCGCTGACGGTGCCCGACGGTGCTGGCCTGATCATCCGCACCGCCGGCGCACAACGCACCAAGGCAGAGATCAAGCGTGACTACGAATATCTGCAGCGCATGTGGGAGCAGATCCGCGAGCTGACCCTGAAATCAACAGCGCCCGCGAAGATCTACGAGGAAGGCGACCTGATCAAACGCGCAATCCGCGATCTCTACTCAAAAGAAATTGACGAGGTGATCGTGGCGGGTGACGCCGGTTACCGGACGGCCAAGGACTTCATGAAGATGATCATGCCGTCCCACGCCAAGAACGTGCGCCACTACGCCGAACAGCTCCCGCTTTTTGCGCGTTATCAGGTGGAGGGTTACCTCAACGGGATGTTCAACCCGACCGTTCAGCTGCCATCAGGCGGTTACATCGTGATCGGGATCACCGAGGCGCTCGTGGCCATCGACGTGAACTCTGGCCGGGCGACGAAGGAAGGCTCGATCGAGCAGACCGCGCTGAAGACCAACCTTGAGGCCGCAGATGAGGTGGCACGCCAGCTGCGCCTGCGCGACCTGGCCGGTCTGATCGTGATCGACTTCATCGATATGGATGAGCGGCGCAACAACTCTGCCGTTGAAAAGCGTTTCAAGGAAAAGCTGAAAACGGACCGCGCGCGCATTCAGGTGGGCCGCATTTCCGGCTTTGGCCTGATGGAAATGTCGCGCCAGCGCCTGCGCCCGGGCATGCTGGAGGCGACAACGCAGATGTGCGCCCATTGTCATGGCACCGGCTTGCTGCGCTCTGACGATAACGTCGCCCTGTCGATCCTGCGCAGCCTTGAAGAGGAAGGCGTGCGTGGCCGCTCGAAAGAGGTGCTGATCAAGGCGCCCGTGTCCATCGGCAACTTCCTGATGAATGGCAAGCGCGAGCATATCGCCGAGATCGAAGCGCGCTATGGCATGTCCGTCCGGATCGAGTGTGACCCGGCCATGGTCTCACCCGACTATGCCATTGATAAGTTCAAGACGGCGACGCGGGTCGTGCCCGATGCAGCCCCTGTTGTGACATCAGAGATGGTCGCAGACGAGGATGACGCTGACGTCAATGCGGGCGTGATCACCGACGAGAACGAAGACGGGGCAGAAGCCACAACCGAGGATCGGCCCAAGCGCAAGCGCCGCCGTCGCCGTCGCCGCCGCGGTGGAAACCGCGATGGCGATCAGCAGAACAACGCAGAAAACGGCAACGAGGACGGTGAGGCGCAGGCCGCATCGGAGGAGAGCCCAGCCGAACCCGCTGCCGATGCGCAAAGCGAAGAGGCACCTCCGGAGGCTGCTGAGTCTGCGGAAGAAAAGCCAAAGCGTACGCGCCGTCGCCGCAAGAAGACCGATGAGGCTCCTGAAACGCCAGTTGAGGCTGAGGCCGAGGCTGTCATCCCACCGTCTGAAGGTGATACAGCCGAAGAGGCGCCAGCCCCCAAAAAGCGGACGCGCCGGAAGAAGGCCGAACCGGTCGAGGGGGCGCCAGCCGCCGAGGACACCGCCGTCACCGCTGAACCAGCTGCAGCACCTGAGGCGGAAGAGAAGCCAAAGCCGAAACGCCGCAGCCGCGCGAAGCCAAAGGCGGTGGCTGAAGCTGAAGCACCGGCAGATGACGCACCTGAACCTGCAGTGGCGGCACCGGCTGAACCGGCCCCGGCAGAGGCCGCAGTGGCAACGCCAGAACCAGAGCCTGCAACGGCTGACACAGCCGAAGCAGCGCCTGACAAGCCAAAGCGCAAAGGCTGGTGGTCCTTGGGCCGCTGATGTCGGCCAGTGTTGTGATCACCGGCGGGTGCGGTTTCCTCGGGGCCGCACTCGCCGCCCGCATCGCGGAGAACGGTGTAACGCTGCCCGATGGCACGCATCTTTCAGAGCCAGACCTGCATCTTTGGGACCGCCCCGGCGTTGTCGTTCCGGTTGGCCTGAACGCCCGTTTTAGAGCACTCGACATTGCCGATACGGTGGAAGTGACCGAGGCGATGCCCGATGACGTCGCACTGATCTATCACCTTGCGGCGGTCGTCAGCGGGCAGGCGGAAGCGGACTTTGACCTTGGGATGCGCGTCAACCTCGGTGGCACAGAAGCCGTCTTGCAGGCTGCGCGGCGTATTCGGGACGGCATCCCGGTGATCGGGACCTCCTCACTTGCAGTCTACGGTGGCCGCCCGGCCGAGCCACTGACAGAGGCGACGGCGATCCAGCCGCAGAACACCTACGGTGTCAGCAAGGCGATGGCAGAGCTTTTGATGGCCGACAACCGCCGTCGCGGCTGGGCCGACGCACGTACGCTGCGCCTGCCAACGGTCACCGTCAGACCGGGGCGGCCCAATGCAGCGGCATCATCCTTCGCCTCGTCCATCATTCGCGAACCGCTGTCAGGAGAGACGGCAATCTGCCCTGTCGATCCGTCACTGGCGATGTGGGTCGCGTCGCCCGATGCGGCGGTGAACGCACTCTGGCACGCGCCGTCGGTTCCAACTGACAAATGGCTCGCATTTGGCGCTGTGAATGTGCCGGGGCTGCGAGTCACGGTGGAAGAGATGATCGCCGCACTACGGGACAGGGCAGGGGCTGAGGTTGCCGACCTGATCCAGATGAAAACCGATCAAAAAATCATGGATATCGTTGGGACTTGGCCGACGCTGTTTGATACGCGCGTCGCCGAAGCGCTCGGGTTCGAGGGCGATGCGGGGTTTGACGCGATCCTCGATCAGGCCTTGCGGATGAAATAGGCTTGGCCACCGGGCACCTCGTCCGTCCTGACAAGATCATGCCCTGCTTCACTGCAGAAATGCGGGACATCCACGATTGCAGCCGGATCATCCGCCACCATCCGAAGCACCTGGCCCGACTGCAACCCCTGCAGCCGTTTGCGCGCCTTCAGCACGGGCAGGGGGCAGAGAAGCCCCGTCGCGTCCAGTTCCTGATCCCATTCCATGCGCGCCAAATAGGTGCGATGTTTCAGTCTGTCCACCAAGTTGTGACACATTCACCCCGTGACGCGGGCCGAGCCCTGCGTTAGCTAGAGCGACGGAAGGACAACAATGCTCGATACAGGCCTCATATTCGACGCAGCACTGCTGCCAGCGATGATGGTCGCCATGCTGGCGGGCATTCTGTCGTTCCTGAGCCCCTGTGTGTTGCCTGTCGTGCCGCCTTACCTTGCCTATATGGGCGGCGTCTCGGTCAGTGAGATGGAAGAGGCGCGCGCCGCAAGGCGACGTGTGCTGGTTTCGGCGGTTTTCTTTGTCCTCGGGCTATCGACGATCTTCCTGCTGCTGGGGCTGGCGTTCTCGGCCATGGGCCGGATGCTCTTGCAGGTGCAGGGCTGGTTCGTGATCGGGGCGGGGGCGATGATCATGATCTTGGGCGCGCATTTCGTCGGCGTCTTCCGCATCGGGTTTCTGGACCGTGAATTGCGCGTGGATGCCGGTGATCGCGGTGGATCCGCTTTTGGTGCCTATCTTCTAGGCCTCGCCTTTGCCTTCGGCTGGACGCCCTGCCTTGGGCCGATCCTTGGCGCGATCCTGAGCCTTGCCGCGTCAGAGGCGAATATGTCGCGCGGCACTGTCTTGCTTGCCGTCTATGCGCTGGGGCTGGGTATTCCCTTCCTGTTGGTTGCCGCGTTTTTCCCGCGTCTCAAGGGCGTCATGGGCTGGATGAAACGCAACATCACCCGGATTGAGCGCGCCTCTGGCCTGCTGCTCTGGACTGTTGGCCTGATGATGATGACGGGGCAGTTTGCGGCTTTCAGCTATTGGCTGCTGGAACAGTTCCCGGCGCTGGCTTTGATCGGCTGACCCTTTCCACACCGTCGCGCATCGGGTTAACTGCAGCAATCGATTTGCAAGGGGCCGTGGATGGCGGAAGGATCAGGGCGCGTGCGTCAACGCCGGGTGTTTCACATCCCCGGCTATGACCCGTTTCCGGCCCGCCGGTACCGTGAGCTTTACCGCAAAGAAGCGGCGGCACAGGCTGAGATCAGCGGCTACAGGATCGCCGTCAAAGGCGTCGAAGGGGCCAGCGGCACATGGGTCGTGGCGACAGAGACGGACGGCGCCCAGGCCCGCGCCCGCGTTGACGTGCTGACATGGTCGGACATCGTGCAGGACAGCATGGCGGGCAGTATTCCGGCGACTTACTGGCAGATGCTCACCACCGCGTTGATCTACCTCCGCTCCGGTACGTTGCGGCGGCTGATGATGCTGCGAAAGGGGCCCGTGATCGCGGCGTTCTATCCGGTCGCGATGCTTCTGGGGCAATTGGCGCTCGCACTGATCGTGGCGGGGGTGCTTGGCGGGCTTGTCGAGTCTGGGCTGTTGACGGTGGCTGCCTTGGTGGTTGGGACCGAAGGCACGGTCTATGACACGGTCACGTGGATTGGCTGGGTGCTGAACTGGGCGATCTTCATCGCGTTGACGGTGGTTATCCTGCGCTGGTGCAAGGCGCAGGATCATCGGCTCTATGCCTATTATCTGATGCATGATTATGCGTTTTCGGCGGGTCGCGACGGCGCCTACCCACAGGCGATGGAGGACCGCTTGCAGGATTTCCGCAGCACGCTTGCGGCAGCGATGACGGATGACGTGGATGAAGTGCTGATCGTCGGCCATTCCTCGGGCGCCCATTTGGCGGTCTCAATCGTGGCCGACATGGTCCGCGCAGGTCTGATTAAGGGTGATGGGCCGCGACTGGCGCTTTTGACACTGGGGCAAGTCATCCCGATGTTGTCGTTCCTGCCGCGCGCGCGGCGGTTGCGGGGGGATCTGGCATTGCTGCAGGATTGTGAGGCGATCACCTGGGTGGATGTCTCCGCCCCCGGTGATGGCTGTAGTTTTGCGCTCTGCGATCCGGTGGCGGTGACGGGGCTAGCGAAAGAAGGCAAGCGCTGGCCGCTTGTCATCTCTGCCGCCTTCACCCAAACCCTGTCACCTGCGCGGTGGAAGGCGCTGCGCTGGCGCTTCTTTCGGCTGCATTTTCAGTATCTCTGCGCCTTCGACCGGCCCGGCGATTACGACTACTTCCAGATCACGGCAGGGCCGCAGACGCTTGCGGCGCGCTATGCCGGGCGGGGGCCGTCGGGGTCGCGCATTGACGTACCGGTCTCGAAATACACCTCAGTCCAATCATGACCGATGCGCTGCCCCCCAAACCACCCGCGCGGCCGGATCGGGTTTCGCTGTGGCGCTACATGCAGCTTTTCCGGCAGGATATCCTCTCCGCCCAGCCAGCGCGGCTTTATGGTGCGTGGATGGCGGCCTTTCGCACGCCGTTTTTTCGCAGCTACCTGATCAATGACCCAAAGCTGATCCGGCGGGTCCTGCAGGAACGCCCGAAGAATTTTCCGAAGTCCGACCGGATCAGTGCGGGCCTGCGACCTTTGCTGGGGGAGAGCGTGTTCGTCACCAACGGTGCGGTCTGGGAACGGCAAAGGCGCATTATTGATCCGGCCTTCGCCGGCGGGCGGCTGCATGAGACGTTTCCGGCCATTCTTGCCGCCGCTGACGCTGGTGTCGCGCGTATCGCCCGTGATCTGACAGACGCCCCGCAAGAGATCGAGGCGCTGACCAGCCATATCGCGGCCGATGTCATCTTTCGCACGCTCTTCTCGCTCCCCATCGAAGATGCGACCGCGCAAGAGGTCTTTGCTGCTTTCCAAAAATACCAGCGAAGCCAGCCGATCCTGAACCTCGCCGCCTTCATCCCGGGCCCGGCCTGGATGCCGCGGTTCTTTCGGGCGGAGACGCGGGCGACAGCGAAAGATATCCGCCGTCTGATCACTGCACTGACGCAGGACCGGCTGGAGTTGATCAGGCAGGGGCAGGCACCTGACGACCTGGCCACAAAGATCCTGACGACAAAAGACCCGGAGACGGGTGAGGGCTTCAGCCTCGAAGAAATGGTCGATCAGGTCGCGATCTTCTTTTTGGCCGGGCATGAGACGAGCGCCTCGGCCCTTGCGTGGACGCTCTACCTGCTCGCCACGCACCCCAACTGGCAGGACCGCGCGGCGGCAGAGGCCGGCACGTATGACGGGACATTCAGCGGCCTGTCAAAGATGCCACTGATCCGCGATGTATTCCGCGAGGCGCTACGGCTCTACCCGCCAGTGCCGATGATGGTGCGCGAGGCGACACAGCCGGAGAGTTTCCGGAATCGGCATGTCAAACCCGGCGCGCAGATCGTTCTGTCACCCTGGCACCTGCACCGGCACACACGGCTTTGGGAAGACCCCGATGCGTTCGATCCTGCGCGCTGGCAAACGGATGCGGGCAGGCAAACGGCGCGCGATGCCTACATGCCATTCTCTGCCGGTCCGCGGGTGTGTACAGGTGCGGGATTCGCGATGGTGGAGGGTGCAGTCATCCTCGCCAGGCTTCTGCAGCATTTTAGCTTTTTTGCTGATCTGGCACACGTTCCTGTTCCCATCGCGCATCTGACGGTGCGGGCCAAAGATGGCATCTGGCTCCGAATCAAGGCGAAACGGCCATAATTCGTTTCATTTACGCAAACAAAACAGGCATTTGGGCGGGTTTAGGCGCACTTCCGGAACTGGATTATTTGACTAAAGGACAGGTCTGCTATCGGCGGATTTTTGCAAAATACCTTTATTTCAGCGACTTATGGGCGAAATTCACGAAAATTAACGGAAAACAACATTTGGAGGTCTGCCAGATTTATGTCACAACTATGCCTATCAATAGTCTTTGTTAGATGAACAGCTTTCGGGAACGCGATGACAATATCTTTGCCAGGGTCCAAGAAGCGCAGTGGCGGTCTTTTTGCGCGTAAGAAAAAGCCTGACCTGTTCGAGCCAACGGCCAAGAACAAGCTGGATGGGGATCAGATTGCCCGCCTGTTTGACAAGCGGTCGCGCCCAACAAAGACAAAGCCTGCGTCCTTGAACGACACCGAAGAAGCAGCACAGCTGCAGCAGTCCAGCCTGCGTGGCGCGCTTTACTCCAAGGACTGATTGGCGCGCAGCGCCCGTTCCAAAACGTAAACCCGAATGGCCGAGGCAAGGCCGATGTCGCCGCGGCCTTCGTCGATTTCGGCTGCAAGGTCATTGATGGCCCGCCCGTCAGCCGCAGCATAGTCCCGAAACACCCGCCAGAACACGTCTTCGAGCGAAACACTTGTGCGGTGCCCCCGCAGCGTCAGTGATCGCTTGACCGGGCGCCCGGCTGACATCAGCGATCTTCGCGCCGATGCGCTGACAGCTTGCTTTCGGCCTTGTCGGCCTTCGCCTTGTCGAGCCGCTTTTCCGCGCCAGTACGACCAAAGCGCGCGGCGTTTTCATCCGCTTTCGCCTTGGCCTGTGCTTTGGCGCGGGCCTTACGCGCCTGGTTGAGGTTGATGGGCTTCATTTCGGCCCGATCATATCCTCTGGCCGCACCACCTTGTCGAAGGTTTCCTCATCCACAAAGCCCAGCTTGATCGCCTCTTCCTTGAGTGTCGTGCCGTTCTTGTGCGCGGTCTTGGCGACGGTTGTGGCATTGTCGTAGCCGATGGTCGGGGCGAGGGCTGTGACGAGCATCAGCGACTCGCGCATCAGCTTCTCGATCCGTGCCTCATTGGCTTGGATCCCCACCACGCAATTGTCTGTGAATGCAACGGATGCGTCACCCAAAAGCTGCATGGATTGCAGCACGTTATAGGCCATCATCGGCTTCATCACGTTGAGCTCAAAATGCCCCTGTGACCCTGCAAAGCCTACGGCGGCATCATTGCCCATTACATGCGCACAGACCTGTGTCAGCGCCTCCACCTGCGTGGGGTTCACCTTGCCGGGCATGATGGACGAGCCGGGTTCGTTCTCTGGCAGCATCAACTCTCCCAGCCCGCAGCGGGGGCCGGAGCCGAGCATGCGGATATCGGCAGCGATCTTGTAAAGGCTGGCAGCCACGGTTTTCAATGCGCCTGACATCTCGACCAGCGCGTCGTGGGCGGCGAGGGCCTCAAACTTGTTGGGGGCGCTGACGAAAGGCAGGCCGGTGATTTCGGCCATGTTGGCCGCCACGGTCTCACCCCAGCCTTTGGGCGTGTTCAGGCCCGTACCGACAGCCGTACCACCTTGCGCCAGTTCGTATATCGCGGGCAAGGCGGCTTTCACCCGGCGGATACCCATGGCGACCTGATGGGTGTAGCCCGAAAACTCTTGCCCCAGTGTCAGTGGGGTGGCGTCCATCGTGTGGGTGCGACCGATCTTGATGATGTTCTCGAACGCGGCAGTCTTGGCCGCGAGCGCCGCATGCAGCGTCTCCAACCCCGGCAGCAAGACGTCGCGCGCCGTCATTGCGACGGCGATATGCATGGCCGTCGGAAAGGTGTCGTTCGATGACTGGCCCATATTGCAGTGATCATTGGGGTGGATCGGCTCCTTTGACCCGATGGTGCCGTCCAAAATCTCAATCGCGCGGTTCGAGATTACCTCGTTGGCGTTCATATTCGATTGCGTGCCAGACCCCGTCTGCCAGACGACCAGCGGGAAGTGATCATCAAGCTTGCCTTCCACAACCTCTGACGCCGCGGCGATCATCGCATCGGCGAGTTCGGTGGGCAGCTTGCCACGGTCCTTGTTCGCCATCGCGCAAGCCTGCTTGATGACGCCAAGCGCGCGCACGATGGCGACCGGCTGCTTCTCCCAACCAATCGGGAAGTTCATGATCGAGCGTTGCGTCTGTGCGCCCCAATAGCGGTCTGCGGGGACCTCAAGCGGGCCAAAGCTGTCGGTTTCGGTGCGTGTCTCGGTCATGATTTCTCCCTGGGCTTTGCTTGCAAAACCTATAGGCAGCAGGGGGAATTAGCGCAACAATGCAGCGGCTTACTTGCGGAATTTGTCGAGGCTGACGACCTCTGCCTCTTTTGGCTTGTCGTCTTTTTCTTCCTCAGGCTCTACCATTTCGTCCATTGGCGCCTCATCCAGTTCAATGACAGGGGCATCCCCATCCTCTTCCTGGGTTTCAAAGCGCAGGCCGAACTCTACCGATGGGTCGACGAATGTCTTTATAGCGTCATAAGGGACGTAGAGCGTTTCCGGGCTATCCCCGAAATTCAGCGTGATGGTGAAACCTTCATCGGTGACATCGAGGTCGGCAAACCAGTGCTGGATCACGATTGTCATTTCACCCGGGTACCGGTCGGACAGCCAGTCAGCGATCTCTACATCTGGATGCATCGTGTCGAAGGAAATGAAGAAGTGATGCGCGCCGGGCAAACCGTCATCCTGCACACGCAGCAGGACACGCTGGATCAAGCCGCGCATCGCGTCATGCATCAGGTTTCCATAGTCGATTGTGCGTGTCACGGCGTCATCTCCCATCCGAATCTGAGCATAGGGGTTTTCGCAGGGGTTGAAAGGGGTGCGCTCAGATCATTCCGGTGACGAAAGCGGCAATCAGGCTGAGTGCCGCCGAAATCAGCAAGACAAGCGGCAGGGGCCATTTCCGCCAGAGGAGCAGTGCCGCAGTTAGCGCTGCGAGGAAAACGGCCAACGGCTGCAACGTAGTGACATCCGGCAGAACGGTGCGGAGCGGCCCCGCGGTGACGGTGTTCACCGTGGCAAAGAAGACATGCAGCGCAAACCAAAGCGACAGGTTGGCAATGACCCCCACAACGGCGGCTGTGATCCCCGCCAGCGCCCCGCGCAGCTTTGGTCGTCCATCCAGCCAATCAATCAGCGGGGCGCCTGCAAAAATCCAGATAAAACATGGAACAAAGGTGACCCAGAGTGTCAGCACGCCCGCGGCAATTGCCAGCCCGACACCGCCTTGCGCCAGTCCTGCGAGCATACCGACGAACTGCGTGACAAGGATCAATGGCCCCGGCGTTGTCTCTGCCAGCCCCAGCGCGTCCATCATCTGTGCTGTCGTCAACCAGTTGAAGCTGACCACCACCTCTTGCGTCATATACGCAAGCACCGCGTAGGCCCCGCCAAATGTCACCACAGCCAGTGTCGAGAAGAAGAGACCGATGTCGACGAGAAATTGGTTGTTGAGCGCAGCCACCAGGACAAGTGGTGCCGCCCAGATCGCGCCGCCCACAAAGATGACAATCACGCTCTGACGCAGGGTGCCAGAAGGGACTGTGGCCGCAGTCGCTATGCCTGTCTGGCCCATCGCACCAATCACGCCTGCAACAAGGATGACCAGCGGAAAGGGGAGTGCGAAGAGAAAGAGCGCGATGAAGGCCGCAATTGCCAGCGCGAGGTGGACCGGGGCCTTTAATGCGCGACCAGCCACTTTGATCAGCGCCTCGATCACGATGATCACGACCGTGGCCTTCACCCCGAGGAAGAGCGCCTGCATGATCGGCAGGTCGCCATAGGCGCCATAGGCCAGCGCCAGAGCAAAGATGACCAGGGCCCCCGGCAAAACGAAAAGCCCGCCACCGATCAGCCCACCAATAATCCCGGCGCGTTTCCAACCGGCGTAGGTGGCCAGTTGCATCGCCTCTGGCCCCGGCAGCAGCATGCAGAATGACAGGGCGCGCAAGTATTGCTCTTCGCTGAGCCAGTCGCGATCTTCCACCAGTTCTTTATGCATCAGCGCGATCTGCGCCGTGGGCCCGCCAAAGGATAGAAGACCAATGCGGCCGAAGACGCGTACCAATTCACCTGTCATACCATCTGCCCCGCTGGCCAGTCGTGGCCTTCACTCTGTCCGTCTCGCGCCCAACGATACAGTGCATCGTAGAGCAGCATCCCGGCCTCGAGTTGTGCGTTGTCTTCACGAAACATTCGTGACAGCCCGACAGAGAGTGCGAGCAGCCCGGCGGCCTGTGGCGCCAGATCATGCCGGTTGGTATCGGAGGCGCGCACGATGGTGGCGAGAGCCTCCAACGCAGGATGTGACAGGCCAAACCGTGCGATCATCGTGTCAAACGTGCAGTTTTCGCCGTCGTGGGTCCATGGGCCATCTTCTGTGTCGAATGGCGTCGCATCGAAGCGGGTCGCGACATCCGCCACGACGGCAGGTGGTACAAACAGAAAGCGCGCGCTTGGATCGACAAATCGGCGGATCAGCCAGGGGCAGGCGATCCTGTCGATCTTGGGCCTGTGACGCGTGACCCAGACGCCGCCCGGGATCGCGTTCACAGGCACCCGCGGCAGGCCTGCGTCACGCCAGCAATAGTTGCCACCTGCAAGCACTTGCGCGACAATTCCATCGGCACGTAAAGCCGCAGCAACCCCATGTGAGAGCTTCAGGCCTTTCTGACAGATCACCACGGTCGGCCGATCCTCCAACTGCTGGATGAGTGCTGAAATATCTCTGTGGGCGTGGCGAAAGGCGGAGGGCACGAGGTAGGGGTCCGCAGCAAAATCCTCATCGATACAGACATCGACAAGCGCAGGACAGTCGGGAGTGCCTATCAGGCGCATCAGTTGTGCAGGAGATATTTCGTTGAAGCCAGACATGGGCATCCTTTCTGAAAAGGTCAGTGGATGCGATGCTTGGGCGCTGGCCTCACGGGGTGCTCGCGTGACCCCATGTACCGATAGAACTGCAACGTCGCGCGCGCGTCAAGCCTAGCCAAAGATCCGGCTAATTTCCCGCAGGATCTTTGCGCGGATCGTCTCGGGGTATTCGCGGTGGGTGCGGGCGGTCATGACAAAGCCGTTTCGGGTGATGATCGACCGGCGATAGAAATTCGTGATGGCAAGGCCCATCGACTCGATTGCAATTCCGTTGATCGTGACGCCCGCGCGTTCGGCAGCATTGCGTGCCTCGCGCACGTCAGTACCGCTGTTGGGCGTGCCATCGCCAGAGACGTCGATGACGTAGCGGTTGCAGTTCGGGACCTGATCAAACAGGCGAAGCGAAAACATGATGGCTTCGGCCGGGGCCGTGTCGGACAGGACAAAGGCGCGCTGCATCAGACGCGCTTGCAAGGCGAAGCTTTCCACATCAAGCGCGGTGCGCATCTGTTTCCACGGAATGGCAACTGTCTGCTTGTCCGCGCCTGACCATTGCACGACGGTCAGATAGTTTTCGCCCGCGACCATGGTTTCCACGATCTCGGGATCAGCCAGGGCATCTGCCAGCCCGTCTGTCTGCAAACGATATTCGGCAGGGTCGATGGAGTTGGAGACGTCGATGGTCAGCACAAGCGCCGTGTCGCAAGCCCAGGTCACCACTGGTGCAACTGACACAAGAAAACCAAACACATAGCCGCGAAATCTCATCACCTCACCCTGCGAAAAGGCCGCGCCCATTGCAACAAGAACCTGCGCGGGATGGCGAAGTTGTCAACGGAGACAGCGGTTTGGGGCCGAAAATGCAGGTTTCTGTTGCCAGGTACCTGCGAACCCCGCCTAAGGTCGCTAAACCTTAGGAGTTAGATTTCAGTATTCCGCACTGCTTAAGCAGCGAGGGCAACTGGAGCTCTGTTGTCGTTTGCAACTAGCTTAATTGAACCGATAACGGTGGTATCTCACCGAGACAAAGCAAACCCCTTTAGACGTTCGTCGATCCTGTTTCGGCCCCATGATCCCCAAACGAAGGATTCTGGTGGAGCCGCCGGGTACCGCCCCCGGGTCCGATCCGCTTATTACGAGCGCGTTTATGTCCATAGTCCCGAAGGACATCCCAGATATAAGCCCGCGCGGGGCCCCTCGCAAGGGCTGTCACAGGGCGTACACAGCCTGTACACAGGGCGTACAGACGCCGGTGACCCTGATGTGCAACCTTTATTCCCTGACCACGACGCAATCAGCGATGGCTGATTTGGCGAACCTGTGGCGCGATGACACCGGCAATCTGCCCGAAATGACGGGCATCTACCCGGACTATCCCGCCCCCGTGATCCGCCAGACGGAAGAGGGGCGCGTAATGCAGATGATGCGGTGGGGGATGCCGTCACCGGCCTTTGTGCTCAAGGGCAAGAAGACCGACAAGGGTGTGACCAACGTGCGCAATACGGCCTCACCCCATTGGCGGCGCTGGCTGGGGCCGGATCACCGCTGCGTGGTGCCGTTCACGAGCTTTTCGGAATATCAGACGGTGAAAGGTGAAAAACCGCGCACGGTTTGGTTCGCGCCAACGGGGGAGCAGAAAACCCTCTTCTTCGCCGGGATCTGGACGAACTGGACCTCCGTGCGGAAACTGAAAGAGGGGGAGGTGACAGCAGACATCTTTGCGTTTCTGACGGTCGAACCGAACGCCGTCGTGGGCCCGATCCACCCCAAGGCGATGCCCGTGATCCTGCGCAGCGCAGAGGCCGTAGCGCATTGGCTGGAAGCGCCGACAGAAGAGGCGTTGCGCCTGCAACGCCCATTCCCGGATGATGGGCTGCAGATTGTGGAGGGGCCGGTTTAGTCGACAGCCAATGTGCCTTTGCCATAGCACCGCGGACACTGGACATAGCCGTAGCGGGTACTGTTGTAGCTTCCGTTGCCTTCACACTCGTGGCAAGGTTTTCTGCCCGGTTGGACGGTCTGATAAGACGCTTTCAGGCGCTGTAGCGCAAACGCCTCGTGATGCCTTCTCCGGGCCTCGGCCTCTCTTGAGATGGCGTCGCTTTCTGCGCGTTGACTGTTGAGCTGATTTCGGAACTCCGGGTCCAGTGCTGCGCGCGCAATTTCCTCCAGCGTCAGACCGTACTTTCTAAAGACCTCGTCTTCGTCGACGACGCTGTTATCGGGGCTGCTATCAGTAGCCGAAAGTGCGTCATTCAAAAAAGGCGGAAGTTTGGTTCTCTTCGCTTCTTCTTCAGCCTGCGCCTGTCGTTCGCGCTCAGCCCTTTCAGCGGCCTCTTTTGTACGCTTTTCTTCCTCGCCGCGCGCGACCCCGTGCAGGAGACCTTCCAGCGCGGCCTTGCCAAGCATACCGAGTAATGAAGGTTTTTTCTGGTACATCTATCAATCCCTCAAATAGGGAATGCATACCACAGTTTTGCGCCGCGCGCATCTAGACCGCCTTGCGCCGACCAAGAAGCCAGACAAAGAACACGCCGCCGATCAGCCCTGTAACGATCCCGATGGGCATATCCTCGGGCGCCATGACGGTGCGTGCGGCGATGTCGGCCCAGAGCAGGAAGACTGCGCCGATGAGGGCAGATGCGGGCAAAACTCGCCGGTAATCGCCGCCCACCAGCAACCGTACCACATGCGGCACCATCAGCCCGACAAAACCGATGATCCCGGAAAACGCCACCATGACCCCGGTGATCAGCGCGCCGATCACGAAGACCGACAGCCTAAAGCGCGCGACGGGGATGCCGAGGGTGGAGGCTGTTTCGTCGCCTATGGTCATTGCGTTCAACTCCCCTGAACGCAGGATCAGCCAGGCCCCGCAGGCCAGCAGGATCGCCAGCGGATAGATCAACTGCCCCCATTGGGCGAGGCCGAGACCCCCGAGCATCCAGAAGACCACCGTATGGGTGGCCCGTGGATCCCCGAGGAAAATCAGCACATTGGCGCCTGCCATGATGATGAATGACACGGCAACGCCAGCCAGCACCAGCCGGTCGGCACTCGTCGCATCTGCGATGCGGGACACGGCGAGCACGATCAGCGTGGCCATCAGCGCGCCCAGAAAAGCAAGGAGCGGGACCGTCAGCAGCCCAATGAAAAGCCCCGTATGCAAGAGGGCGAGGATCGCGCCGAAGGCCCCGCCCGACGAAATCCCCAAAAGATGCGGGTCAGCGAGTGGATTGCGGGTGACCGCCTGCAGACTTGCGCCCACGATAGCGAGGCCTGCGCCAACCATCATCGCCAAGAGCGCACGGGGAAAACGGATTTCCCAGACAATCGCTTCACGCCCCATGCTCCACGTTTGTTCGATCAGGCCGGGGAAAAGCTTGTTCAGGAACACACCCCAGACGGTGCTGAGCGGGACCTGCACAGCGCCCACGGAGATGGCAAAGGAGAGCGAGATCAACAACAGCGCCCCGCCACCCAGCACAATGCCGGGCGGTCCGCCAAGGCGGCGGATGCGGGGGGTAACTGTTGTGACCTCGCTCATGCGCTCAGTCGCCCCAGAACGCGTCTGCCAGCGTCTTGATTGCCGCGATGTTGCGGGGGCCCGGCGTCGCCTCTACATATTCCAGCGTCACGAAGCGGTCATTCTTGACCGCATCCAGATCGGCGAAGGCGGGGTTTGACATCATGAATTCGCGCTTTTGTTCGGCGGTCACCTCGCCGTAGTTGACGATCACGATTACTTCGGGGTTCCGCTCCACCACTTCTTCCCATGTCACGGTGGCCCAGCTTTTCTCAAAATCATCCATGATGTTGGTGCCGCCGGCGGCCTCGATCAGGGCGGTGGGCATGGCGTAGCGGCCTGCGGTAAAGGGAGTGTCTTCGCCGCTGTCATAGACAAAGACGCGGGGAGCTTCGCCGGTCTCAAGGGTTTCGGTGAATGCGGCAAGTTCGGCGCGGTAGCCGTCAACCAGTTCTTGCGCCGTGGCCTCCACATCGAAGATCCGACCAAGGTTCATCAGGTCATTGTACATGCCCTCGATGCTGGCTTTTTCCTTGTCCATGATGTGGGTGCAGCTTTCGGTCAGTTCGTAGACCTGAATGCCGAAGGGGGCGAGGGTTTCGGGCGTGACTTCTCCGCCGACTTTCATGCCGTAGTTCCAGCCAGCAAAGAAGAAGTCGGCGTCAGCGCCCACGATCACCTCTTTGGAGGGATAGAGCGCGGACAGCTCTGGCAGTTGTTCAACGCCGTTGGTCATCTCTTCATCCAGCGTTTTCCAGCCAGAGATACCGGTGTAGCCCACCATGCGGTCGGCCAGCCCGAGGACCAGCATCATCTCGGTCAGGTTGACGTCGTTGGAGACCGCGCGTTCGGGTGGCGCGTCAAAGGTCACGGTGCGGTCACAGCTTTGCACGGTGACCTCTGCCAGTGCGGTGCTGGCAAGGAGGGTGAAGGCGATGGTGGTCAGTGCAATTTTCATGGGGTGTCGTTGTTCAAAGATGGAATGTCAGGTGATCTGTCTGACTGGCAGACAGTTGTTCGCGCCTTGCATGGACGTGGAATGCGGTGGAAACGGCGGCCTCTGACAGCACGTCGGAAGGTGCGCCAAAACCGATCTGCTGGCCGTGCTGCAGAAGCAGGATGTCGTCGCAGACGTCTGCTGCGAGGTTCAGGTCGTGCAGCGATGTCACGATGGTCAGTGGCAGGGTCCGGATCAGCGCCAGGACCTCCAGTTGGTGCCGGATGTCGAGGTGGTTGGTCGGCTCATCCAGGATCAGCAGGCGCGGTTCCTGCGCCATCGCGCGGGCGATCATGACGCGCTGGCGTTCGCCGCCAGAGAGTGTGCCAAGCTGTCGATGGGCCAAAGCCGTCAGGTCCAGCCGGGCCAGCACGCTTTCGATGATCGCGGTGTCATGCGCGCCATTTCCGCTGGCAAAGCCGCGCCGGTGGGGGGTGCGGCCGAGGGCGACGATCTCCCAGACGGTCAGGGCAAAGTCGCTGGGTTGCTCTTGCAGGACGGCCGCAACACGCTGCGCCACATCTCGGGCGGGTAGGGCCCAGATGTCGTCACCATCCACCAAGATCGGTCCGGTGACGGGGCGGTGATAGCGATAGAGCAGGCGCAGAAGCGTTGTCTTGCCAGCCCCGTTTGGGCCAGCGATGCCCAGCACGCGGCCCGGTGCCAGATCGAAACTGATCTCGTCCAGCAGCATGGGTGCGCCCCGCGCTGGCGCCCATGAGAGGCTAGAGGCAGAGAGGCTGGCGGCACTCACGACGCTTGCGCCTTCGTCTCTTCAATCGCCACCATCGCGGCTGGTATGCGAGCCAAGGTGGATTTGCGCAGCTTGCCGGGCCGATCAACCGACGAACACCAGCCGTCATGCAGGTAGGCATACTGGCGGGCGAATGTGACCAGATCGTCGATATCCGTTTCCGGGTCGACGTCACCAAAAAGGTAAGTGGCCTTGCGCGTCCCATGATAGGCGACTGTGCAGGGCCTGTCACAGCCTGCCATGCAAGCCACGCCGGACACTTCAAAATCCTCCGGAACACTCTCACCTGCGGCGGCAATTGCCTTGCGCAGACGCTCGATCAGTTCATAGCCCGGGCGGCACTCGGTTCCTTTGTGCCGACAGGACGTACAGATTGTGATGCGATGTTCCATAAGGCCCTCCGCCTTTCAGGCGAGTGCGAGATAGAACCATGTTGCTGCGGGTTAAGCCGCTTTGCCATCATATGCTCCGAACCCAGGCACCCCGCCTGCATCGTGTTGCGTGGCCGATGCGCAAGGCGCACCGGTGATGGCAGGTCTCCTGACTTGCGGGTCGACACTTCCCCAAACCTTCCCGAACATCCGTTCAGTGGCTTTGTAGGGGTCGCTCGCCGCTTACAGTTGCGGGGGCAGTCACGGAATTGGTGCCTACTGGCTACGCCTCACCGTGTTCCCTTTTCATCTCTTCCACGCGCTTGGCATCCGAGAACCATCTGGCATCAGCATGGTCCGAAAGGCTGTGACAGTTCAATGACAAAAGCGGCGACGTAGGGGCATTTTCCGCCCCAGCGCCCTAAAGGTTGAGCAAGACGGCGGGCACGCCAACAGCGGCTTCGACAATGAAGTAGACCCATTTCTTCTGACTTTGGCCGTCAAGAAGTAGCGAGGTTCCGCGCCCGAGCGCGGCACCACACCAGCAGGCGCCCAGCATCAGGTAGGCGGTGGGTGTGCCGATCAAAAGCGCCCCGATGCCCATCCCGACAAAGAGCGCACCGACAGAGGCGCGCACCTCTGACATGCCCATCGTCGTCTCACCCGCTGTCAGGTCCAGCGCGCCCATCGTGTAGCGTGGCGCAAGCCAGCCAAAACAGCCCAGCCCGATAGAGGCGAGTGCGAAAATGATGTTGAGAATGTCCATGGTCCGGCCTTTGTCTTTGGTTCCCCGCCAAATGGCACGCAAACCGCTGACTTCAAGCCGGGGTCAGGTCAGTTGGTCGATAAAGCAGGCGGAAATCTCGGCCACCTGTTCCGATGAATCGGCGCGGCCAAAGAAAGTCGCAAATTCGTTGTCGGGGAACATCAGATAGGTCTGGGTAGAGTGATCGACGAGGTAGAACTCGTCATCGGTGTCTTCAGCGCGGTAGTAGGTCTTGTAGGCCTGGCTGGCCGCCTTGACCTGTTCGGGGCTGCCTGTCAGCCCGATCATCGCTTCATGGAAGTTGTCGGTATAGTCGCGCACCACCTCGACCGTGTCGCGCTGCGGGTCGATCGTGATGAAGACGGTGCCGATGTCCATCCCCTGATCTTCGAGGATGTAGGCCGCCTGCGCATTGCGCATCGTATCAAGCGGGCAGAAATCAGGGCAGAAGGTGTAGCCGAAATAGACCAGTGTCGGTTTGGTGATGACATCCGCGTCCGTCACGGTTGCGCCGGTTTCCGAGACCAGCTCAAACGGTCCGCCGATGGCCCCGCCAGCGACGGCAGTATTGCCACAGGGATGCGGCCCGCTGGCCACCTGCCATGTGTAAAGGCCAAGCGCCGCCGCCGCCACCAATGTGGTTGTCCCGAAGATGACAGATGTGTTCATGGATCAGCCCCTTGCCATTCGCGCCGCAACATATGCACGCGGGGCCGGGGGGCAACACAAATCGGTGTGACCGTTTGCCCCTAGGCCTTGCGAGGCTTTCGGGCGTCGATCACGTTTTGCGCCAGTTCCTGCGTATAGGTTGAAAGTGCGACCAGATGTGAGTCTGTCGCGGTGGCATCGTGCCGCTCCACCGCGTTGGCGATATCCGTATGCAACGCCACAATCCGTTCGCGGGACCGCGCGGTGAATGTGATCATGTTCATAAGAGGCTGCATTGCCTCTACGGCCCCTGCGAGCTGGTAGGACAAGACCGGGTTGCCAGCGGCATCGACCAATGCGCGGTGAAAGGCCACATCAGAGGCGCAGAATGCTTCATCCGTCAGGCCGGGCTGTGCTTGCCGGTGTGCCTCGGCCCGCATTGTGGCAAGGTGATCGGCGGTGCGGCGCTGCACCGAAAGGGGCGCGCAGGCCCGTTCCAGCGCATAGCGTGCTTCGCAAGCGGTGGTGAAGCTGACGTCGTTCATCGACAAGAGCAGGGTGGAGGTCGTGATCTGCTGCCCATAGGCATCCTCGAACCGCAGCCGGTTGACGAAGGCCCCGCCGGTTGCGCCACGCTGCGTGCGGATCAGGGATTGCGCGGCCAGACGTTTGAGCGCCTCGCGGACCGTTGGGCGCGAGACGTCGAATTGCTCGGCCAGTTCCGCCTCTGACGGGAGCCGTTCGTCGACTGGCAGGCTGCCGGCAATGATCGCATCCTTAATGGCTTTGGCGATTTGGGCAGACAGATCTGCGGGATTTGAGGGATCAATTTTCATTTGTCTTACATTTAATGTTTGTCTGGCAATTAAACGTCTGACATATGATTGCGCAAGCACTGAGTCCGGTATGTTTGGGAGGACATCCTTGGCGCATCTCGTCCGTTCATCCCTTTGGTTGGCGTTTTTCGGCGTGATCCTGATCGCGTGGTGGATGATGTATGTGATGGCCATGGACATGGACCTGGATCTGCTGGGGCGGCCGGGGCCGATGGGGCAGGCCATGGCCGATATGGACCCGCGGATGCCGATGGACATGCCGATGGCGCGGTTTGGGCCGGTGTTCGCGATGTGGGCGATCATGATGGCGGCGATGATGCTGCCGACGATGGTGCCGACACTGACGACTTATGAACGCCTGATGGTCAGTGCCGATGGCACGCGGGCGGGTTGGCTAGGTGTTTTGCTGGGGTATTTTATCGTCTGGGTGGCGTTCGCTGCATTGATCGCGGCGGCGCAGATGGCGCTTCTTTTTGGCGGTGTGATCAACATGCTGGGGATCGGGCCGATCTGGCTTTCCGCCGGGTTGCTGATTGCCGTTGGTGCGTTTCAATTCACCCGCGCGAAAGAGGTCTGCCACGGCGTCTGCCATGCGCCGATGACTTACTTTCTTGGCCATTGGAGAACCGGTTTCTCTGGTGGTTTGCGCATGGGGCTTGGTCTGGGTGCATTTTGTGTGGGATGTTGCTGGGGCTTCATGGCGCTGGGGTTTGTCGGCGGGGTGATGAGCCTTGCCTGGATGGGGCTCGCCACGCTCTTGATGATTTTCGAAAAACTGCCTGACATCGGGCATCGTGTGATCAAGCCGACCGGTGTCGCGCTGATTGCCGCGGGCATCGCACTCGCGTTCTTCTAGGAAAGGGAAACACAATGGCAGAAAAAACGCGCGCACCTGCCGACAGGCTGCCGATTTCCCAGCGGATTGATCAGCGGATGGAAAGCAACACGCTGCGCCGCAAGATGAAACCGACCGAATGGGCGATCAAGGGGGAGTTGTTTCTGAATTGCTCTTGCACCGTTTTCTGCCCTTGTGTGGTCAGCCTTGGCGCGCACCCGCCGACCGAAGGGCATTGCCACGCCTGGATGGCGATCGCGATTGACGAGGGGCATTTCGAGGGTGAAGACCTGTCAGGCCTGAACGTTGGTCTGCTGGTGGATATCCCGGGCCGGATGGCCGAGGGCAACTGGCGCGTGGCGGCTTATGTGGATGAGCGGTCTACCCAGAAGGCATATAACGGGATCCTGCAAATCTTTAGCGGGCAGGCTGGGGGGACCACGGGCCTGTTCACCATGCTGGTGTCCGAAATCATCGGGGCCGAGCGCGAAAAGGTGGAGATCGTGCGCGATGGCGACAAGCGCGGCATCTACATCGGGCGCAAGATCCAGGGCGAGATTGAGATGATGAAGGGCAAGAGCCCGGATCACCCGGTGATGATCAGCAACTCTAAATACTGGATGGGGCCTGACATTATCGCCGCCCAAGGCACGAAATCGAAGGTCCGTGATTATGGCCGGGTCTGGGACTTTGGCGGCAAATCGGCCGAGATCTGCCCAATTGACTGGAAAGGCCCCAAGCCGTGATCACGCCCGAGTACTGTCAGACCATGGCGCGCTACAATGCCTGGCAGAACGACGGGCTGCGCGAGATGATCCCTGCGATGGACCGCGATGACCTCTATGAGGATCGCGGGGCGTTCTTCGGGTCTATCATGGAGACGCTGAACCATCTGCTCTGGGGTGACACGCTGTGGATCAGCCGGTTCGACAGGGGCGCGGGCCCCGCTGTGCCGCCGGAAGAACACAAGGAAATCGCGCCAACCCCCGCAGTCTGGGCAGCGGAGCGGTTTCGGATGGATGCCCGCATCACGCTGTGGGCGCAAAGCGTCAGTGCCATCGATCTCGTGGGCGATCTGACCTGGTATTCCGGATTTGCAAAACGCGAGATCACCAAACCCAGGGCGCTCTGCGTCATGCAGTTGTTCAACCATCAGACCCATCATCGCGGGCAGGTCCACGCGATGCTGACGGCCTTGGGCCAGAAACCCAACGACACCGATTTGCCATTCATGCCGGAGTAAGACCCATGGCTGTCATTGCACCTTCGCGCCGGATACGGCGCACACCTTTCACCGACGGCGTCGAGGCCGCGGGTGTCAAAGGGTATACCGTCTATAATCACATGCTCTTGCCGACCGTCTTTCGCAGTGTGGAAGAGGATTATCGCCACCTCAAAACGGCCGTGCAGATCTGGGATGTATCGGTGGAACGGCAGGTGGAACTACGCGGTCCTGATGCCGCCCGCCTGATGCAGATGCTGACCCCGCGCGACCTGCGCGGCATGCTGCCGGGGCAGTGCTATTATGTGCCTATCGTGGATGAGACGGGGGGCATGCTGAACGATCCCGTCGCGCTGAAGCTGTCAGAGGATCGCTGGTGGATTTCCATCGCCGACAGTGACCTTCTGTTCTGGGTGAAGGGACTTGCCTATGGCTATCGTCTCGATGTGCTGGTGGATGAGCCTGATATCTCGCCCCTCGCCGTGCAGGGTCCGCTGGCCGACGATCTGATGGCGCGGGTGTTTGGCGATGCTGTCCGCGCAATCAAGTTCTTCCGCTTTGGCTGGTTTGATTTTCAGGGGGTCAGCATGGCCGTCGCCCGGTCAGGCTATTCCAAGCAGGGCGGGTTCGAGATTTACGTGGATGGCACCAAGAACGGCATGCCGCTCTGGAACGCATTGATGGAGGCGGGCAAAGACCTCGACGTGCATGCTGGCTGCCCGAACCTGATCGAGCGGATCGAGGCGGGGCTGCTCTCTTACGGCAATGACATGACCCGGGAAAACACGCCGCATGAATGTGGGCTGGGCCGGTTCTGTTCGACGCAGACGGCGATCGGCTGTGTGGGTCGGGATGCTCTTCTGCGCGTTGCCAAGGAAGGGCCGACCCAGCAGATCAGGGCGATTGCGATTGATGGTGATATTCCGCCCTGTGACCGCCCTTGGCCGCTGATGGCGAAGAGCAAGCGGGTGGGGCAGGTGACCTCTGCTGCGAAGTCGCCAGACTTTGACACCAATGTCGCCATCGGCATGGTCCGTATGACCCATTGGGACGAAGGTACTGTGCTGGACGTGCAGACGCCGTATGGAACCCGAACTGCGACCGTCTACGAGAATTTCTGGCATTAGGCCGACATCTTCTGCCGGAGCCTCCGGCGGAAGTATTTTTAGCAAGATGATGAGGAGAGACGCGATGTTCAAAGCCTTGGTGGTTGAGAAGGATGACGAAGGCAAGACGAGTGCTGCGGTGCAGGAGATCGGTCTCGATCAACTGCCCAAAGGCGATGTGACCGTCGCCGTCGAATATTCGACCGTGAACTACAAGGACGGGCTGTGCATTGGTCCGGGTGGCGGGTTGGTGCGCAACTATCCGCATGTGCCGGGGATCGACTTTGCCGGGACTGTCGAGGCATCGGATGATGCGCGCTACAAGCCCGGCGACAAGGTGGTCCTGACCGGCTGGCGTGTGGGAGAGGCACATTGGGGCGGCTATGCGCAGAAGGCGCGGGTCAAGGCCGATTGGCTGGTGCCGCTGCCCGATGGTTTGGATGCGCGGCAGGCGATGGCCGTGGGTACGGCGGGGTTTACTGCGATGCTGGCGGTGATGGCGTTGGAAGATCACGGGATCAAGGATGGGCCCGTGCTGGTCACTGGGGCCGCCGGGGGTGTTGGCTCTGTCGCGACGGCCATTCTAGCCAAGCTGGGGCATGAGGTTGCCGCCGTGACCGGGCGGCCAGAGACAGGCGACTACCTGAAAAGCCTGGGCGCAACACAAATCGTGGGCCGGGAAGAGTTGAACGAGACCACCAAGCGCCCGCTGGAAGCCGAAACCTGGGGTGGCTGTGTGGATGCGGTGGGCGGTGCGATGCTGGCGCGTTTGCTGGGCCAGATGAAATACGGGGCCTCTGTAGCAGCAGTTGGTCTGGCGGGTGGCGCTGGCCTGCCTGCGACGGTCATTCCGTTCCTGCTGCGCGGTGTGAACCTTCTCGGCATAGACAGTGTGATGCAGCCTTATGACAACCGCGTCCGCGCGTGGCAGCGGATCGCCAGCGACCTGCCGATGGACAAGCTTGAAGCGATGATTCAACCAGCCACGCTTGGCGATCTGCCGGGTTTGGGGCGTGATATCCTGAAAGGGCAGGTCAAGGGCCGGGTCGTGGTTGATGTGAACGGCTGAACCAACGCTGAACTTTGATGAAGGGGCTGTCGGGTGGCTGGCAGCCCCTTTTTGTTGCCGTTTTGTTGCCAATCTGCACCTTCGGGTTATCGTGCAAGTCTATCGAAATTGCTGCGTTTGCGAGGGCTACTGTGCACCTGCAGCGTTGTTTCGGCGTGACAAACCGGCACGTCGTACCGTTTACTGGGGCCAGCGATCCACCAAGATGATCGCACCAAAAGTAGCCAACAGGGAAACAATCATGGCACTCAAACCACCATTGATGGATCTGCCGATCAAGACGGCAGAGAGCGGGTTTTACCGCGGATTTACAAAGGATGTGACGATCACCGCAAAGCTGCTTGTCGGTGCGTTGATCATCTGGGCCGTCGCCTTTCCGGATCAGGCGGGCGCCGTGCTGGGCGGGATCAACACGATCATCCTCGCCTCTTTCAACTTCTGGTATGTCTATGTCATGGCGTTCTTCGTCATCCTTTGCCTGGCGCTGGCGCTGTGGCCCGCGTCTGGGCGCCTGAAGCTTGGCATGCCGGATGATGAGCCTGAGTTTTCCAATTTTTCCTGGTTCTCGATGATGTTCGGTGCCGGGATCGGCATTGGCATGCTGACCTTTGCGACGGCAGAGCCGATGTACCATTGGGGGGTCAATCCCGGGACAATCGTTGGTGATACAACGGGCAGCGGCGCCGACAACGTGCGTGAAGCGTATGTCTGGTCATTCACGCATTGGGGGCTGGCGGCCTGGGCGTCTTATGCCATAGTCGGCCTCGCACTGGGCTATTTCTCTTACCGTCGTGGTCTGCCGCTAACGATCCGCTCTGCACTGACGCCGATCTTCGGCAAGACCCTCTCCGGACCTGTCGGGCATATCGTTGATGTAGTTGCGGTGGTGGCCACTGTGTTGGGTGTTTCGCAGACGCTTGGCTTCGGGGTGGAACAGTTTATTGCCGGTCTGAGCCGGATCGGCTTTGGGGACTGGCTGATCACGACAGCGGCTGATGGCAGCACCTCATCTTCGACGGCGGGGATCATCTTTGCACTTGTGATCATCATGGGGGCGTCGACCATTTCCGCGCTTTCCGGTGTCGGCAAGGGGATCAAATGGTTGTCGAACCTGAACATGGTGCTCAGCTTCTTTCTGTTGGCGTTTTTCCTGATCTTTGGCTCGACGTTCTTTGGTCTGACGGCACTCTTCGTGGGCATCTGGGACTACCTTGTTTCGATCCCGGCGAACATCTTTGCGGTGTTCCAGCCCGTTTCACTGAGCGCCTTTACCGATGCTGCGCCAGCGGCGGTGGCGGCGTTGCCGGCAGAAGAACTGGCCGCAGTCCACGGCGCGGCAACCAGCCCGTGGGGCACGGTTGATTCCTTCCAGGAAGGTTTGCCAGCGGCGGCGGCGAGCCTGCCACCCGCTGATATCACCGCAGCCTATGCCGCAGGGACCGAAGGGCGTCTGTCTGGTTGGCAAGGGGCCTGGACGATCTTCTACTGGGCCTGGTGGATTGCGTTTGCGCCGTTTGTTGGCGTGTTCCTGGCCCGCATCTCGCGTGGGCGCACAGTGCGTGAATACGTGCTGGGTGCCCTCGTGATCCCGGCGATCATGTGCTTTGTCTGGTTCGCCATTGTGGGCGGCACCGCGATTGAGCTCGAGTTGAACGGTGACGCAGCGGGTGCAATCCAAGGGGCGGGCCAGTCCGATCAGCTCTTTGCGATGCTGGCTGTGATGCTGGAGCCAACGCTTGCCTTGGTGATGTCGATCATCGTGGTGATCTTGCTGCTGACCTATCTGGTGACATCTGCAGACTCTGCCGTGCTGATCATCAATACGATCAATGCGGCCGGTGACGAAGGACCAAAAGCACGCCCGCATATCCTGTTCTGGGGTGCCGCGCTTGCACTGGTTGTGGGTGGCTTGATCATCGCCGGTGGCCTTGGCGCCATTCAGACGGCGATGGTGATCGGGGCGCTGCCCTTTAGCTTTGTGATGGTTTTGATGGGTCTTGCGCTGATCAAGGGCATCTGGCGCGACAGCAGGCGGGAGGCTGCTGGCGTGCAATCAACGGTGCCTGATGATGCGGCACCGATGCCGGCCGAGTAAGGCATTGGCAAAGAGAAAGCCCCGCAATTTGCGGGGCTTTTTTATACCGTGCCGCCCTTCCTAGAAATTGGGCGGCAGCGGTTCGGTGGACAGGAAGGCGGTGAGCTGTGCCGCTTCTTCCTCGGATACCAGCTCGCGGAAGGCGCGCACTGAGTAGTAGCCATATCCCTTGCCGTCGATGATGACGGCCCAGTCGCTGACCTGTTCCTGATCGAACACAACGCGGCTTCCAAGATCGAGCCCTGTCAGCTCCACCGGGTCATTGGCCAGTGTGCCACGAAAGCTGCCCGGGCCGGCGCGCTCGATGTTTTCGACCCAGATGAACTCAAGCATCTCGGCACCGCGCATCCCTATTTTGAGCGAGATCGGACCCCAATCGCTCGGGTCTGTTTCGGCCAGTTCGAGGAACCGGGGCAAGGTCGCCAGAGCATCTTCCTCTGCCTGCTGCAGCAATTCGTTTTCTGTGTTGACGGTGATGACGTTCTTGTTCGGGCCGAGCAGCCCACTTTGCAGCAGGGCGGACACACCCACAAAGCCCAATAGCCCGAGCCCCATCGAAAAGCTGATTTGTGTCAGGATTTTCCCGGCAGACATCCCGTTCCCCCTCGTCGCGTTAACGCAGATTAAACGGCGCCTCGCGGCATGATTATGGCAAGGTACAGGCCATAGTTGGGCTTGACCTTTGCGTTGCTCTTGGGCCCCATGCGCACATGACGTTAGATACCGCATGGGTGCGCGCCCAATTCCCCGCTTTCCAGTCCGAACAACTGCAAGGCCAGGCGTTCTTTGAGAATGCCGGCGGCTCTTACACTTGCCGCCATGTGATTGATCGCCTGCATCGTTTCTACACTGATCGCAAGGTGCAGCCCTATGCGCCGTACGATGCATCGCGACTGGGGGGTGAGGAGATGGATGAGGCGCGCAGCCGCCTTGCCGCGATGCTGGGTGTTGCGACGCATGAGCTGTCGTTTGGCCCATCGACCACGCAGAACACCTATGTGCTGGCGCAGGCCGTGCGCCGCTGGATCAAGCCGGGGCAGGCTATTGTCGTCACCGATCAGGATCATGAGGCGAATAGCGGCCCGTGGCGACGGCTGGTGGAAGAGGGGATCAGGATCCTCGAATGGCGGGTCGATCGCGAAACGGGTCTGTTGGACCCGGCCGATCTGGAGAAGCTGCTGGAAGATGACGTGGCGCTTGTCTGCTTTCCGCATTGTTCGAATGTGATCGCTGCGATAAACGATGTGGCCGGGATTTGCGCGATGGCGCGGGCCGCGGGTGCCCGCACCTGTGTTGATGGCGTCAGCTATGCCCCGCACGGCTTTCCCGATGTGGGCGCGCTGGGGTGCGATGTGTACCTATTCAGCGCCTACAAGACCTATGGCCCCCATCAAGGGATCATGGTGATCCGTGAAGACTGGGGATTTGCGCTGCCCAATCAGGGGCATCATTTTAACGGTGACAGCCTCTACAAGCGTTTCACCCCTGCAGGGCCTGACCATGCGCAAGTGGCCGCAAGTGCGGGCATGGCGGACTATATGGAGGCGCTTTCGGCGCACCACGGGGGTGCAGGAGCAGGGGCCGCTGCCGCCCGCCATGCCCATGATCTGATGCGCGGGCAGGAAATCGCGCTGCTGCAGCCATTGCTGGACTACGCGAGTGCCAAAAACTCTGTCCGCTTGCTTGGACCGTCCAATGCCGAGGCGCGCGCGCCGACGGTGGCGCTGGCGATTGAGGGTGATCCGGAGGATGCGGCGGCACAGCTCGCCCCACATGGCATCATGGCTGGTGGTGGGGATTTCTACGCGCAGCGCCCCCTGTCGGCTGTGGGTGTCGACCCTGCGCAGGGCGTGCTGCGCCTCAGCTTTACACACTACACCGAAAAGGCAGAGGTTGACCGGTTGATCACCGCGCTAGATCAGGTCGTGTAAGCAGGCCCAAAGTCCTGCGCGGAAGGACGAATGAGCACACCCCCTATTTTGATGTGGTTCCGGCGCGATTTGCGCCTTGGCGACCATGAGGCACTGACCGCGGCCTGCAAGAGCGGCCAGCCGGTGATCCCCGTCTTCATCCACGATGAGCAGGTAGCGGGCCTCGGGGCCGCACCGAAGATGCGGATCGGCATGTCGGTAGCGGGTTTGGCCAAGAGCCTTGCCGACAAGGGCAGCAAGCTGATCCTGCGGAAGGGCGACGCGCTGGAGGTTCTGCGCGCTCTGATCAAGGAAACCGGGGCGGATACCGTTTACTGGACCCGGCTTTATGATCCGGACAGCATTGCACGGGACACGAAGATCAAGGCGGCCCTGAAAGACGACGGGATCACCGCGAAGAGCTTTGGCGGCCACGCCCTGTTCGAGCCATGGACGGTGGAGACGAAAACCGGCGGTTTCTACAAGGTCTATACGCCGATGTGGAAGGCGGTGCGGAATAGTGACGTGCCAGAGGCGCTGCCAACCCCCGGCAATATCCCCGCGCTGGATAGCTGGCCGGAGAGCGACAAGTTGGAGAGTTGGCAAATGGATGCCGCGATGGAGCGTGGTGCCGCGATCCTCAAGAGCCATTGCACGGTGGGGGAAAGCGCGGCGGCGTCCCGTTTGGGCAGCTTCATTGCGCACAAAGTGGCAGACTACGCCAAGAACCGCGACTTGCCTGCGGTCGACGGCACATCGCGCCTGTCCGAAAACCTGACCTATGGTGAAATCAGTCCGCGCACCTGTTGGCATGCCGGTTGGGCTGCGTTGCGGGAGGGTAAGGACGATGCGGAGGTCTTTCTGAAGGAACTCGTCTGGCGCGAGTTTGCCTATCACCTCGCCTATCACACACCGCGCATCACCTCGGGCAATTGGAAGGAAGACTGGGATGCCTTCCCTTGGAACACCGATGAACGCACGGCAGAGGTGAAAGCATGGAAGCAGGGGCGCACCGGCATGCGCTTTGTCGATGCAGCCATGCGCGAGATGTATGTCAGCGGCACGATGCATAACCGGGGGCGGATGATCGTGGCGTCTTACCTCACAAAGCATCTGCTCTGCCATTGGCAGATCGGCCTGAACTGGTTTGCTGACTGCCTGATCGACTGGGACCCCTGCAGCAACGCGATGGGCTGGCAGTGGTCAGCGGGCTCCGGCCCCGATGCGACGCCCTATTTCCGCGTGTTCAATCCGGCCACACAGCTCGACAAATTCGACAAGGACCGCGCCTATGTCGGCAAATGGCTGGCGCAGGGCTTTTCCAACCCGAGCGAGACGGCGCTTTCCTACTATGATATGATCCCCCGCAGTTGGAACATGTCACCTGATGACCGCTACCCCGCGCCGATCGTCGCCGCAGACGAAGGGCGCAAGCGGGCGCTTGACGCCTATGAAAACAGGAATTTCTGAATTCTCACCTTGGATTTCAGTTAAATTTGAACGTTTTCCGTGACTTCGCCGTATCAACAGGTAACGTAGGCAGAACGTAAGGGTCCGCCCGCGTCAACGACGAACAAGAAACAGGACCAACAGGATGATATTGACCAGTACCGAGGGCCAGACGGGCCTGCCGCGTTACTTTGCCCGTGTTTTTGGCCAGCTCAAAAACCTCAACATGGGCCGCATTGATGTGATCCTGCCTGACGGCCGCCACTTTCGCGCCGAGGGAACGCAGCCAGGCTATGTGGCCGAAGTGGCTGTGCACGACGATGATCTCTTTGCACGTGTGATCCGCGAGGGCGATGTCGGTTTTGCCGAAGCCTACATGGACGGCGCCTGGACAACGCCGGATTTGCAGGCGCTCATGGATTTCATGCATGCCGACGACACGGTCTATCATGGATTTCCCGCGCAGAAGCTTGCACAGATGTTTGAGCGCTTTCGCTTCTGGTTGCAGGGCAATTCCAAGAAACAGGCGCGCAAGAACATCAGCCATCACTATGACCTCGGCAATGACTTCTATGGTCTGTGGTTGGACGAGACGATGACCTATTCCTCGGCAATCTTCGAAACCGGTCAGGAAAGCACCGAAGCTGCGCAAACCGCCAAATACAAAAGCATGGTGGATCAGATGGGTGCGCAACCCGGTGATCACGTGCTGGAAATCGGCTGTGGCTGGGGTGGCTTTGCCGAGTATGCGGCCAAGGAACGTGGGATCAAGGTCACCGGTCTGACGATCAGCCAGGAACAGCATGACTATGCCGTCGCACGCATGGCGAAGGCTGGCCTCTCGGACATGGTCGAGATCAAGATGCAGGATTACCGCGATGAAACTGGCACCTATGACGGGATCGCCAGCATCGAAATGTTCGAGGCCGTGGGCGAAAAATACTGGCCCACTTATTTCAAAGCGGTGCGTGACCGCCTGAAACCGGGCAAGAACGCAACACTTCAGATCATCACGGTGAGCGATAAAAATTGGGAAAGTTATCGCAAGGGTGTGGACTTCATTCAGAAATACATCTTTCCCGGTGGTATGCTACCATCCCCGACAGTTTTGCGACAACAGGTTGAAAACGCTGGATTAAATGTAGCCGGCTCAATTGAGTTCGCGCCAAGCTACGGCCTGACGCTGCGCCGTTGGCACGAAACATTCAACGAAAAATGGGATCAGGTTGCTGCATTGGGCTTTGATGCCCGCTTCAAGCGGATGTGGGATTATTATCTGACCTCTTGTGCGTCGACTTTTGATAGCCGAAACTGCGACGTAACGCTGATCACCGTGACGCGAACGGCCTGAGGCCGCTGGCGCGCGGGCAAGATAGGAAAGAGTTTCATGCCTACCGCTGCACGACTTGCCGGTGCCGTCGCGTTTGCACTTTTTGCCTGGTATCTCGCCGGGATCACGATCCCCTTCTTTCCAGAGTCCAACGCGCCGGACTATTGGATCCCGGCTGCTGCAGCTGTGGGTTTGGTGATTGGTTGGACAATCTGCGGCAAGAACGTGGGGCAGGGGTATAACCCGGCCATCGGTATCGGCCTGACGTGCGGTGCGGCGATGGCCTTTGTGATGGTCTTCATCCTTGCATTCAACCAGATGGTCCAGAACTCGCTGCGTCTGCGCTATGATGGCCCGATGGAGGCTGTCGTTGATATCTTTGGCCAGATGCTGGAGTTTGGCGAGTATTTCTACGACTGGTCGCTGATTGGCACCGTTCTGATCGGTGGTGTGGTCTGCGCCTGGTTCGCAGAGTTTTTCGGTCAGCGTTACCCGTAGTTCATGGATCTCTTTGTTTACGGCACCCTGCGGTCGCACGCGTTGATGGCTGCGGTCGCCGGGCCGGGTGTGCTTGACCCCGTGCAGGCCAGGCTAAATAGCTATGCCGTAGTCCCCCTTGAGGGCAATGTCGTCCCGTTTGTCCGACCCGCGGATGGGCAAATCGCCGAGGGGCTTTTGTGGCGCGATCTCAGTCCGGCGCAGATGGCACGGCTTGATGCTTACGAGGGGGCATTTGGGTATGAACTCGGCCCCGTCCTGGTAGATGCCGATGGTCAACAGTTGACAGCCCAATGCTATCTACCGCCGCCTAATCTGATCGCGGGCGAAGGGGAATGGTCGCTCTCCGAGTGGGAGGCTGGTCATTTGGCGCCAGCGGTTCTGGCGGCGAAGGAAGTGTTCAGCCACAATCCGATACCCGACCATGCCAGTTTGCGCCGGATGTGGCCCATGATCGAGGCGCGCGCATGGGCGCGGCATCGGGCGGCGGTCACACCAGCGGCGCACCGCCATGCCCCGGACGGCGATGATTTTGTGCGCGCTGATGCGCGTCCGCCACAAGGGCAGTTCTTTCGATTTCAGAGTGTTGATATCAATCATAGGACCTTTACGGGTGACCGCTCTGACACGATGACGCGCGAGGTTTTTGTTGGGGTCGATGCGGCCATTGTGCTGCCTTATGACCCGGTTCGCGACAAGGTCTTGCTGGTTGAACAGGCGCGTGTTGGCCCGCACCTGCGCCATGATCCGAACCCGTGGATGCTTGAACCTGTGGCCGGGATCATCGATGCGCGCGAAACCCCTGAAGGTGCGGCCTTGCGCGAAACGCAGGAAGAGGCGGGTTTGCGTGACGTTGAACTGATCAAGGCCGGTTCGTTCTATGTCTCGCCCGGCTCAACGACCGACTATTTCTACACCTTCATCGGGCTTTGTGATCTGCCGCAAGACGCGCCTTATCTGGGCGGCTTGCCTGAGGAGGGCGAGGATCTGCGGTTGCATCCGCTGCCGTTTGAGACAGCACTTGCGCTGGCCGACACTGGCGAGATTCAGACCGGCCCGGCTGTCTACCTCATCCATTGGTTGCTGCGCCATCGTGATCGGCTGCGTGCGGCATCGGGTTGATGTTGCACAGGTGCGGACCTACACAGAACAGAACCATGCAGAAGGGGCGCACCATGACGATAAAACAAGACCTTGCCGATGCCGTTGGAAACACGCCCCTGATCAAGCTGCGCGCCGCATCCGAGGCGACAGGCTGCACGATCCTAGGCAAGGCGGAGTTCCTGAACCCCGGTCAGTCGGTCAAGGACCGCGCGGCGCTCTTCATGATCCGAGATGCGATAGCCAAGGGTGATCTGAAACCGGGCGGTACGATTGTCGAAGGCACAGCTGGCAATACCGGGATCGGGCTGGCGCTTGTGGGTGCTTCAATGGGTTTCAAGACGGTGATCGTGATCCCGGAAACCCAGAGCCAGGAAAAGAAGGACATGCTGCGCGTCGCCGGGGCGCAGTTGATCGAAGTGCCAGCGGTGCCTTATGCAAACCCGAACAACTACGTGAAGTATTCTGGCCGATTGGCCGCCGCACTGAACGAAACAGAGCCGAACGGCGCAATCTGGGCCAACCAGTTTGACAACACCGCGAACCGGCAGGCGCATGTTGAGACGACAGGGCCAGAGATCTGGGAACAGACAGGTGGCAAGGTGGATGGCTTTACCTGCGCTTGCGGGTCTGGTGGTACGCTGGCAGGTGTCGCACAGGTCTTGCAGCCCAAAGGCGTCAAAGTTGGTCTGACAGACCCTGATGGGTCCGGCCTGTTCAAGCTGATGACGGGCGAGGTGCCGCCTGCGGGTGACAGTATTTCCGAAGGGATCGGGCAGGGGCGGATCACGGCGAACCTTGAAGGGTTCACGCCGGATTTTGCTTATAAGGTCCCTGATACCGAGGCGCTGCCGATCATCTATGACCTCTTGCAGAATGAAGGGCTGGTCATGGGCGGCTCGACCGGTATCAACATCGCCGGGGCGATCCGGCTGGCCAAGGACATGGGGCCCGGCCACACTATCGTGACGATCCTGTGTGACTATGGCACGCGCTATCAGTCGAAGATCTTCAATCCCGCATTCCTGCGCAGCAAGAACCTGCCCGTGCCTGCATGGATGGAAGCAAAGCCCGACGTGCCAGAGGTTTTCGAAGACGCATGATCCGGCGGCTTGCCTTTTGCCTTCTGCTGCTTTGGCCGCAATGGGCCCTGTCGCAGGGCACAACGGATGAGGCGGGGGCGGCTCCGGCGCCAGCAGCGGCGCCGGCAGACACGACCGTCCCTGAAGAGGCTTTCGATCCTGCCCTGACAGGCACAGCGCGGGATCCAGCGTGGGAAAGGCTTGCCCAGCGTGCAGAGGCGCTTGCGGGGACAGAGGATGCATCACTTTTTGCCATCCAACGCTTGCGGGCGGAACTGGTCATCTGGCGTGACCGATTTCTGGCGCGCAGCGATCTGAACGCCGGGCGGCTGCAAACCGTCGAGGCGCAGCTGGCCGCGATTGCCCCCGAGGCCGAGGGTGGCGATGAGCCGGCATTGGTCACTGAGCGGCGCGCGGCATTGCAAGACCAGCGCGACGCGTTGCTGGCGCCTCGGCTTTTGGCGCAAGAGGCCTATGCGCGTGCGGATGGCCTGATCGCAGAATTTGATGCGCGCGCATTGCGCGATCAGGCAGAGGCGGTCACCACACGCGGGCCATCTCCGCTGAACCCCACATTCATTGTCAGCGGCTTGGCTGCGGTGGTTGAACTTGGCCAGCTATTGGTTGCGGAAACTGGGGCGCAGATTCATCTGCAGAACCGCGAAAACCGGCTTTTGCCGGTGCTGCCAAGGGCCCTCGTGATGATCATTGCCGGGGTCGTGCTCCTGGGTATTGGACGGCGCTATGTCACGCGCTGGCGCAGCGCGCTGGCCGCGCGGGGCGGGCGCATGTTGGAGCTGCGGCTTTTCCTGCTGTCGCTGATCCAGATCGTCGTGCCGCTGGTTGGGCTTCTTTTGTTGTCAGAAGGGTTGCAGCTGCCAGGCATCTTCGGGCTGCGGGGCGATGCCATCGCCGGGCAAATCCCCGCCGCGGGATCATTCGTGATCATCGCGTGGTGGCTGACAAAACATGTGTTCCCCACCGGTGGGGATGACGGGCAATTGGGATATGACGCCGAGACCCGCGCCGCGGGCCGGCGTTATGGTTTGCTGTTGGCATGGTTTCTGGCGGTCACGGCGCTGCTGCAGGCGGGTGTCCGCACGCTGGAAATTGATGATGGCACACTGGCGGCGCTGGAATTCCCGTTGATCCTGTTGATCAGCCTGATTTTCTGGCGGTTGGGGCGCGTGATAAAAACAGCGCCCGCTGTGGATGAGGATGAGCAGGCGATGGGGCGCAATCGCGGCCTGATCGGGCGCGCGATTACGGTAGTTGCTGTTCTGGCCCCCATCCTTGCCGCCTTTGGCTATGGCGCGGCGGCGAGCAGTTTGCTGGTGCCAGCGATCATCAGCGTCACGCTGATCGGGGTGATCTATCTGGTCCAGCAGATCGTTCAGGACCTCAGCCGGATGGAAGAGGGGCAAGACAGCGTTGGCTCATTCGCGCTGGTGCCTGTGCTGATCAGCTTTGTGATCTACCTTTTGTCGCTGCCGGTGTTTGCCCTGATCTGGGGGGCGAGCGTGAATGACCTGCGCGAGCTTTGGGCCCGTTTCCGCGAGGGGTTCAACATTGGTGAAACGCAGATATCGCCGACCGATTTCCTGACGTTCGCGGTTGTCTTCGCACTTGGTTATCTGCTGACGCGGTTTATCCAAAGCACCCTGCGCAAATCTGTTTTGCCGCGCACCCGGCTGGATCTTGGGGGTCAGAACGCGGTGGTGGCGGGCGTTGGTTATGTGGGGATTATCCTTGCCGCAATTGTCGCGATCACCAGTGCCGGGCTTGATCTGTCGAGCATCGCCATCGTCGCAGGTGCGCTGTCGGTCGGCATTGGCTTTGGCATGCAGAACATCGTGTCGAACTTCGTGTCGGGCATCATCTTGCTGATCGAACGCCCGATCAGCGAGGGCGACTGGATCGAGGTGGGTGATCGCATGGGGATCGTAAAATCCATCTCTGTCCGCTCCACCCGGATTGAGGCATTCGACAAGACCGATGTGATCATCCCCAACGCCGACCTCGTCAGCGGGCAGGTGACGAACTGGACGCGCGGCAATACCTCTGGTCGCTTGATCGTGAAGGTCGGCGTTGCCTATGGCACGGACACCGACAAGGTGATGACGATCCTGCGCGAGATCGCAGAGGCGAACCCGATGGTCGTGCTTACACCGCCCCCATCCATCCTCTTTATGGGGTTCGGGGCGGACTCGCTCGATTTTGAGATCAGGGCAATCCTGCGCGACATCAGCTATATCTTTGTCGTGCAGACCGAGCTGAACCTGGAAATTGACAAGCGGTTCCGCGAGGAAGGGATCGAGATCCCGTTTGCGCAGCGCGACATCTGGCTCCGCAATCCCGAAGTGCTGAAGGACACGCCGACATGACCGAAATGCTGTTCCGCGATGATGCCTACCTGCGCGAGGCGACAGGCACTGTGACCCATGTGACCGATGAGGGTGGCGTCGTGCTGGACAGGGCGCTCTTTTACCCGACATCCGGCGGCCAGCCCGGCGACAGTGGTGTTCTGCGTTGGGACGGTGGCGAGATCGAGATTGCGACGACCGTGAAGGGGCAGGGGGAAGAGATCATCCTTGTCCCGGCAGAGCCTGCCTCGCTTCCGCCCGTGGGGACAGAGGTGACGCAAATTCTCGACTGGGACCGCCGCTATCGCCACATGCGGGTGCATACGGCGCTGCATCTTTTGTCCGTCGTCATTCCCTTGCCCGTGTCCGGCGGTTCCATCGCGACCGAGAAAGGTCGTCTGGACTTCGATATGCCGGAGGCGCCTGAGGACAAGCAGGCACTTGAAGATGATCTCAATCGCCTGATCGCCTGCAATATGGCCGTGACCGAGGAATGGATCACGGATGCGGAACTGGACGCGCAGCCTGATCTTGTGAAAACCATGTCCGTCCAGCCACCGCGCGGCAGCGGCCGCATCCGGCTTGTGCGCATCGGGGTGGGGGCGGAAACAGCTGATCTGCAACCCTGTGGCGGCACCCATGTCGCCAACACCGAAGAAATCGGGAAGGTGCGCCTTGGCAAGATCGAAAAGAAGGGCCGCCAGAACCGCCGCGTCTACCTGCATCTGGAGAGTTGAATGCGGATCCTCATTCTCTCATGTCTTCTGAGCAGCGCCGGCAGCTTGGCTGCCGCACAGGATTTCGCCATTCGCGGTTGTTCGAAACCGCAAGAGCAAGTCTTTACCGCTGCACTAGGCACGGCCAAGGACCTGACGCTCAAGGCCGCTGTCGCGGTGGGTGATACGCAGGACTACAGCCGATGGTTCGGGGAATATTCCGACGGCAACGCCGAACGGGTGCGTGCAACGCTGAAGGCAGTGGTCACATCCCTGCGCAGCGGCGCCGTGACGGCGACCTGTCAGGACATCGATATCGCACCCTGCAACGACGGGGCCTATGCCTATGTCTATCCGAACGACGCTTACATGGTGAACCTGTGCCCCTCGTTCTTCAATCTGCCGCCACTGACGGCGCTCGCCCCCGGTACGCGCCGCAGCGACAACGGCACGCTGGAAGGGACGCTGGTGCATGAGCTGTCGCATTTCATCGCGGTCGCGGATACCGACGATCACTGCTATTCGCGCACAGAATGCTCGCAAATGGCGCGTTCGGATGCGGCGCTCGCGATCGATAACGCTGACAGCTACCAGTATTTCACCGAAGATGTGACGTATTACGCGCGCCAGCCCCTCGCCAACAAGCCAAACAACAACTAGTCGTCGCGCGCATCCTGTTTGAAGAGATCGCGTTCAATTGGCTGATCAAGCATCTTTTCGCTTTCTGCCAGCCCTTCGCGGGACAAAAGGACCGCAATATGGCGCAGCCCCGGCACATGGCTGCAGACGACCAGAAGCATCACCATGATCGGGACCGACAGGAACATGCCCGGCACGCCCCAGACCGCCCCCCAGAAGGCCAATGACAGGATGATCCCGAAAGACGACAGGCGCAACGCGCGTCCCATCATCATCGGGTCAACAATGCTGCCGTTCACAAACTGGATCACGGTGGAGATGGCAAAGATGGCCAATGTTGTCGTCCCGTCGCCCAGTTGCACATGGGCGATCAACGCGAGCAGGGCGGTGGCAACGATAGACCCGATGTTCGGGATGAAATTCAGCACGAAGGTGATCACGCCGATGGCTGTCGCCAATTCCAGATCAAAGGCGGTGGCGAGCACGTAGATCATCATACCGGTGATCGCACTGATCACGGTCTTGACCAACAGGTAGTAGTTCACGCGGTGGATGATCGACCGGATGATCTTGCCCCAGCGTTCCGCCTGATCCGGGTCGCCCACAAGACTTTCCAGCTTGGTCTGAAACCAGATCCTTTCGGCAAAGAGAAAGCCGACAAAAAGGATGATCAGGACAGTGGCCTGCATGATCCCGCTGGCCTGCCCGGCGGCAGTGCGCAGATAGCTGGACACATCAACCGAGCGCAGCGCGTTGCTGATCGCCAACTCGCTGTCGGCGCCTAGCCAGGCAAAGAGCGACGCGATGGCTGACGGCGCCTGCTCCGTATAGGACAGGGTGGTCACCAGTACGGTGTTGACCTGAGCCAAAAGGAAGGATGTCAGCGTCAGCAGGGTGGCAGCAATCAGCACCATTGCCGCGATGCTGGCCAGCGTCATCGGAATGCGGAACGGCCCGATGCGCTGCCGCGCGATGAAGTTGATCACATCGCTGGTCAAGCTGAAGAGGATGATCGCCGTGGCCAGCGAGATCAGGATAAAGCGCGCCTGCACCAGCAGGAACAAGACCACCGCAAACGCAATAATCACCAGTGCTGCGGTTTGAATGCGCGCGCTGTCGAATGACCGTTCCGGTCTGCCGGTCTTGGGCGGGTCGTGTAGCATGGGTTGGGCGGTGTCTCCTTTATCGCATTATATGGCGCGTGGCGCGCCGGGGTAAACCACGTCACAAACATAAGCGCAGGGTCTTGCAAAAGGGGGGGAGGGCTTGCTAAGTGACGCGGCAAGGACAGGTGGCCGAGTGGTCGAAGGCGCACGCCTGGAAAGTGTGTAGGCGGGAGACCGTCTCCAGGGTTCGAATCCCTGTCTGTCCGCCACATCTTCCCTTTTCTCTCCTGCTCACAACGATGCGCGAAACGCCCGCATTTCCGCGCGCGTTCCGGGGCGTTTGGGCGGATACCGCTTCACCTATTGCACGATGCTACATGTGCCCCCCGCGCCCTCGACAATCGACAGCATGCGCCGTCTTTCGTCGTCGCTGAGCACCATGAACCGTTGCTGGTCGAAGTTGCGCCAGGCCGCGGCGGCGATGCGGTTCAGTTCAGCGGGCGGCGCCTGAAGCACCGCCCTGACGCGGGCTTGCATCTCGCGGCAGAGCGCGCGCAGGGCCCGCTTTTTCTGCCCTGTGATCGCTGCAAGCCAAAGCTTGCCTGCCAGCTCATTCTTGCACCCCTCATCAGTGGCCAGTGCCACGCCTTGGGCGGCGTCCATGCTGGCACTTTCCGCATAGGCAGGCCCCAGTCCGAGGCGCCTGTAGGGCAGCGTCGGGTTCAGGTTGGCAAAATCCCCGCTGGGGTTGCTGCCATCCAGCCAGACATGCACCATCGCCAAGCGCCGGTTGCCATCTTGGGCAAATTCGCGAGAGACCCAGCGGGCGCCAAGCCGGGCAAGCAAAGGCCGCTGTTCGCCCAGTCCCGCGAGGATCTGATCAAGGTTGTGGACATGCCAGACATCTGCGGGGCCACTGAACCCGCCGGGCAGTGGGTCATTCGGCCCGATGCGCACAACATAGGCTACTGCGATCAGCTCTATCCTGCCGTCAATTTCGGCGTACATCAGGTTTGACGGACGCCGCAGGTCGAGCGCATCGCCCTGCACGTAGTCAATACCGTCGCGCCGTGCCCAGTGTTCACCCATCAGCGGCACATGGCCCGTGGTGCGCCGCCAGCCGTCAGCGCGGGCGTTGCGAATGTCGCGGTAGGGGGCGACGGCGCGTTCGATGGCGGCGATCTCGTTCTGAACATCTTGCTGCCAGCTGTCGGCCAGTGCGGGCTGGGCCATCAGGCCCAACACCGTGAGGAGGCGAAAAAGCCGGCTCATCTCAGCCGCTGCCAGATGCGCTGGCCTTCACCGCTGTTGCCAGCGTTGGAGTTCCAGCTCCACTTGCGCTGACCGCCATCACGATTGATGGTTGAGCTGCTTTGGCTTTCGATGACGCGACCACCCGAGCCGCTGAAGACCGATTGGCTGTTGCAGGCCCCGCCAGAACAGGACCCGGAGCCATTGTTGATCCACGTGTTTCCGCCAGCGGTTTTGCCAACGACCGTGCGGGTCCAGCTTTTGGTTTCGGGATCCCAGGTCTGGATCACCTCGCGGGTGTAGCCGGTGCCATTATCACGCAAGACCTCTGTCACCGTGGTGCGCGTGTTGCCATCGCGTGTGACAGATGTGGTGGCATTGGATGTAACGCCGTTCGGCCCGACGCTTGTGCGTTCCGAGCGCCAGTCGGCACTGGCGGCACCTGCCGTCGCAATCAGCATCGCAGTGGAGAGAAGTATCTGTTTCATCGTTTCTATCCTTTTTGGATTTCTGATGAGACCCTTCTGCCACCCGCCTGTTTCTTGCGAATGTCCCTGAGATTTCACTTTGTGACGTTTTGTTAATGCGCAGCGCATTGGCTGGTTTGCAAAGGGCCAACTGCGGTATGGCAGGGGGTATGAGGACCATGGCGCGTATCATCATTGTCGAAGACGACCCCCAGATCGGGCCGCTGACGCAAACGCAGCTCCAACACGAGGGGTTTGAGGTTCACCTTGCCACCGACGGTGCCGAGATGGACAGGCTAATGGCCCGCGTGACGCCCGATATGGTCATCCTGGATCTGATGCTGCCGGGTGAAGACGGCCTTTCCATCTGTCGCCGCCTGCGGGCCGCGTCGGATGTGCATATTCTGATGCTCACCGCGCGCACGGACGAGATTGACCGGGTTGTTGGCCTTGAACTGGGTGCGGATGACTATCTTGGCAAGCCGTTTGGGATGCGGGAGCTGGTGGCGCGGATTCGCGCGGTTATACGCCGTGGAGCGCCTGAACGGGCGCCTTCGGGGAAAACGCTCCACTTTGCGGATTTCGTGGTCAACCTAGACCGCATGGAAGTGACGCGCGACGGCCGTGACATCTTGCTGACCTCTGGTGAATTTGCCCTTTTGCGCGCCTTCACACAAAATCCCGGACGCGTTCTGTCCCGGGATCAGCTGATGGAAATGAGCCAGAACCGGATCGCGGACAGCTTTGACCGCACCGTTGATGTACAAATCAGCCGGTTGCGTACAAAACTGGGGGAAAACCCGCGTGATCCGCGCATCATCAAAACCGTGCGCAACGCGGGCTATATCTTCACTGCAGAGGTCCGGCGGTGAAGCGGATCAGATTTGGTGCCTTTGCCCGGTTAGTGGCCATCTTTGCGCTTGTCCTGCTGCTGGCCCAGCTTTTCCTCGTCTGGGTCTACGCCAATGACAGGGCCGAAGGGGAGCAGCCGGGCTATCGTTTTCCCTTGCCGGAACGCGTGATTGCCATGGCTGATCTGATCGAGGCGGCAGAGGATGTCGCACCGGTGTTGGTGGCGCTCAACGGTCCAGACTTGCGTATTGATCTCTCAGACCAGACTGTGGCGGACATGGCACCTGCATCACTCAGCCTGGCCGCGGTCGACCGGGTGTTCGCGGAATACGCTGCGCGACTGCAGGGTCGTGAGGTGGCCGTTTTTGTCAGCGTGCCAGAGACCGTTCTTCCCCAAGACGTTCGGATCGGTGACCGCTCCATCTGGACGCGCTACCCGATCCGCATCGTGCTGGAGTTGAAGACGGGCCAGTCCCTGATCGTGGAAACCCGAGATGATTTGTTGACGCAGGTCTATTCTGTCCCGCTTGGCTGGTGGGCGGGCATCTTTGCCTCTGTCGCGGCGCTCATTGTCCTGTTTGCATTGCATGTGGAAACGCGGCCTCTGACGCGGCTGGCCCGGGCGGCAGAGCGATTTGGACGTGATGGGGTGCCGAGAAGGGTTGACCCGGCTGGATCGCAAGAGGCCCATGCCCTGATCGCGAACTTCAACGACATGCAAACGCGGATTGATGATCTCTTGAAACGGCGCGGCGTGATGCTGGGCGCGTTGGGGCATGATCTGCGCACGCATCTGACACGGCTGCGGTTGAAGTTGGAGGCGGCCGCCGGAACAGCAGATCATCCCGATGTGTCGGATGATTTGGCACAGATGGAACGGGTCCTGGAGAGCTGCCTTGAGATTGGCCGTCAGACGAATTCTGCAGAGCTTGAGGTGGTCGAGCTTGGCGGTTTTGCGGGCGCCGTGCTCGCTGACTACGACCCGGCTGCTGTCAGCCTGAGCGCGACAGGTGAGACATTCGCCCGAGTTGATCCAACCGCGCTTGAACGTATCTTGACTAACCTGCTGGACAATGCGCTGCGATTTGGATCGCGCGCCTCGGTTGAAGTCACTCCCAATCCGCCGATGATCGTGATTACGGATGATGGCCCCGGCATTGCTCCGGCAGAGCTGGACCGCGTGTTGCAGCCCTTTGAGGTGTCAAACGACGCTCGCACACAAGGCCAGAGCGGGACAGGGCTGGGGCTGACGATTTCCAAGATGCTTGCCGAGGCGCAAGGGGCGACCTTTCTGTTGAGGAATGCAAAGTGCGGCGGGCTGCGGGCGGAGCTGGTGCTTCTGCCGGAAACCGGATCTGGCTGATCATGTCATCGTCGCGGTGGGCAAACACATTGTGACGGCGCCAGTGCTGACGGTGCGCGGGGTACACGGACTGCTCATCATTTTCGACGAAGTCTCGCCGTTTCCTCTTGATCTTTGCGCCTCAATTCTGCCGGATTGGGTCTATATTTCGCGATCCGTGAACAATGCCGGGGTAGTGCAGTGCAGGACATGACCAACGGGCCACAAAACATGGACGGCAATGGCCATGTCTATGATGCGGGCTTCTTTGACTATATTGAGGGCGGGTCGCGGTCTTCTGCCGATAGCACCGTTGCTGTTCTGCGTCCTTTGTTGGCCGAAGGTTCAACCGTGCTGGATGTGGGTTGCGGGCAGGGGGTGTGGGCGCGCCGCTTTGCCGAAGAACCGAACGTGGCTGAGGCGGTGGGCGTTGACGGCGATTATGTGGACCGTCAGGCGTTGGCGATCAGTCCCGATGCATTTGTTGCCCATGATCTGACAACGTCATTGGACCTTGGCCGTCGTTTCACGCTCGCGCTTTCGCTGGAAGTGGGGGAGCATCTGCCACCTGCCGCATCCGCAACACTTGTCGAGACGCTGGTTGGTCACGCCGATATCGTTATGTTTTCGGCTGCCGTCCCGGGGCAGGGCGGCGAACATCATATCAACGAACGGCCGCTTGAGGATTGGCGAAAGGAATTTGCACGCCATGGATACGTTGCGTTCGATTTTGTACGCCCGCGCCTTGCCGGGCAAAAGCACGTCGAACCCTGGTACCGGTATAACATTCTGCTCTATGTGAAAGAGGATCGCAGTCCCGATCTTCCGCAAGAGGTGCAGGCCACCCGTTTGGCCCCCAACGCACCAGTTCCGCAGGCCGGGTCCCTTCTATGGCGCCTGCGTTGTGCCTTGATCCGCCCGCTGCCGCGGTCACTTGTCGACCGCCTCGCCCTGGTCAAACACGCCTTCGTCAGGGCGACAAAGGTGCAAAGATCGGCGCAGTGATGGACGTACGCATGACTATTCCGGAGCGTGAGAAGCTGGCCCAGTTCCTGCGGTTTGGCATTGTCGGTGGGCTGACGGCACTGATCTACGCTGTGGGCTTCCTGCTGTTGAACGGCGCAGGCGTTTCGACCACGCTGGCGGTTTGCCTGGCTTATGGTGCGGCTATCGTGTTCCAGTATTTTGGTCATGCCGGTTTTACTTTTCGCAAGACGGCACGTGACGGCGGACAGGTGCAACGGTTCCTGGTCCTGAATGGGGTAGGGCTGCTTTTAGCGATTGGGATTACTCTGGTGATGACGGGTGTCATGGGGTTGCCGGACGTCATGGCGACAGTCACGGTTGTTGTGGCGCTGCCCATCATGAATTGGATCATCATGCGTCTTTGGGTTTTTGCATGACGGCGGAAGAGTTTCGCGCCCCACCCACGCTTGATCTGGTGGTGCCCTGCTACAACGAAGAAGACTGCCTTGAGCCGCTGATTGCGGCGCTGCGCGAGCTGTCCGACGGCCTTGTGACCGACGGGCGGATCGCAGGTATGGGACGGGTCATTCTCGTTGATGACGGATCGTCTGACCGTACATGGGAGATGATCCAAACCGCCGTGCAAGAGGCTGGAGTTGGTGACGGCCTTGCGGTGTTGGGGGTCAAACTGTCCAAGAACCATGGACATCAACGCGCCCTGCTTGCGGGCCTGATGACCGCCGACGCAGATGTTGTGATCTCTCTTGACGCCGATTTGCAGGATGACATCGGCGCGATTGCCAAAATGATCACGGCCTACCGTGCCGGGGCTGAGATTGTCTTTGGCGTCAGGGCGTCACGCGAAACGGACACGACCTTTAAGCGGTTCACCGCGCGGACCTACTATCGGGGCCTCAGGTTCATCGGGGCGGACGTTGTACAGGATCACGCTGATTTTCGTTTGATGACGCAAAAGGCCCTCGCGGCGCTGCGCGCGCATCCCGAAGCGAACCTTTACCTGCGCGGTCTGATCAAGTCGCTCGGGTTTTCTTCCGCCGTTGTGACCTATGACCGGAACGAGCGTGTCGCGGGCGAGACGAAATACCCGCTGCGAAAGATGGTCGGGCTGGCAATTGAGGGGGTGACCTCTTCGTCGATCAAACCTTTGCGCTATGTCACGCTTTTGGGGTTCCTGATCGCGCTCTTTTCCATCGGCTACATCATCTGGGCGGTTGTGGCCCGGTTTCTTGGGATCACCGTTTCAGGTTGGGCATCGATTGTCGGGTCGATCTATTTGCTGGGGGGCGTCCAGCTTTTGTGCCTTGGTGTGTTTGGCGAATACCTTGGCCGCATCTATCTGGAGACCAAGCGCCGTCCGCAGTTCCTGATCGATCAGGTCGCCCGCAGCGATGAGCCGCATTCATCATGACGACGCCCGTTGGTGCGGAAGCGCAAGGTGATAGCAGCTTGCGCGCCTGGGGGATTGCGGTTTGCGCCGTGCTTGTCGTGACCCTGCCAATCCTGCTCCATCCTCACCTGCCGCTGATTGACCTGCCCAACCACATTGCACGGCACTATATCGCGGCAAACCCGGGGACGGCGCTCGACGCCTATTACAGCTACAGTTTCGCGATGAACGGCAACGCGACGGGCGATCTACTGTGGCTGGCGGTGGGGCAGCACCTGACGGATGTCTTCACTTTTTCTGCATACCTGATGTCGGTTTATGCCGGTGGTCTCGTTCTGGCGGCTTTTGTTTTGGGTCGGGTCTTTCATGGGTATTGGTCGATCATGCCGCTTGCTGCGGTTCTTGTCGTCTTTAACACTCCCTTTTTCTGGGGGTTTCAGAATTACCTTCTGACAGTCCCGCTGGCGCTGTTCGCCCTCGCGGCATGGCTGCATTTTGAAGGGGCAAGGCCATGGGCGCGGGCTATTGCCTTTCTCCCCGTCAGTTATCTGCTTTTCCAGCTACATATCCTAGGGTTTCTGATTTTCCTTGTGAGCGCCTTTGGGCGCGAGGTGCAGCGGCTCGTGATGGCTGGGAGGTTCTGGCTGGATCACCTGAAGGCCAATCTTGTGCTCGCCGTCCCGTTTCTTCCCCCTGTCGGTCTGATCCTGTGGCGTGTGCTGACAGGCGCGCGAAATGCATACGGAAATCGCACCGCCTATGGATCATGGGACGACCGGCAAGCGATGGTGACATCCCTTGTTGACACGGTGGAAACGACGGGTACGAGATCTTTATCGCTCACCGGGACGGTGGTGATGGTGCTGCTTGCAGGAATAGTCCTGTTTTTGGCGCGGCAAGGCGGTGTGCGATTGAGGCTATCATCGCGCGCTTTGGGGCCCGCGATTGCACTGCTGATCCTCTGCCTTGCCATTCCCGCGACGCTTGACGGCGTCGGGTTTGTCCATGTTCGGTTTCCCTTCGTTCTTCTGGTCGTGCTGCTGGCTGGGGCCTCTTTGCATGGCGCTACACCGCGAGGTGCGGTGATGATCTTTGCGATTTTTGCCGTTGCCGCCTTGGGCCGCTCTGCAGCGTTTGAAAGATATGCCGCAGAGCATAGCGCAGATATGGCGGACCTATCTGTGGTGTTGGATGCGGTCCCTGATGGTGCGCGCGTGATGCCGATCCGGGCAATATCCGGCGTCGGATGGCATGTGCAGGCGCATGCGGTGCCGCAGGCGGAGGCCTTCGTGCCAACGCTGTTTTTGGGTGCGCACGCGCTCAGCGTATCTGATAAATGGAAAGACCTCACTGCCGCGCAGGGCATCAGTGTTTCGGCCAGAAACGTCCTTGGTCCCGAGAAACTGCCGGATGATCGTCTGTTCCGCTATGCGCGGGGGTGGCGGGAAAACTTTACCCATGCGCTGATTGTCGGGAACCTGAGCGAGGAGATGCGGACGGGCGAAAATCTGCGCCTTTTGGCGCGGGCAGGGCGGTTTGAGGTCTACGCCATTCCCGACTAGCAAGCCCCCCGGCGATGCGAGGGGGCATCGCCGCGCCAATCTGTCCCTTTGTTCAGCACATCTTAAAGGACATGCGTCATGTGTCCCCGGGTCAACAACGAAGATGAGCCCGGTATGACCCTGCTTTCCAGAATGTCACTCTCCCGCAAATTGCCCGCGGCTATCGCTGGCCTGTGTTTGTCTGCTTCTTTGGCCGTTGCCTTGGTCAGTTACCTCGATTTTCGAAACAACATCCTGGAAGAGGCGGAAGAAAGCTTTTTCGTGATCGCCGAAAGCCGCGGTAGAACGCTGGAGGCGTGGTTTGATAACCTCTCGCAAGAGGTGGTCAACTATGCGGCCAATCCATTGTTTACAGAGGCTGTTGGCGCCTTCTCAAGCTCTTACAATCTTCTGATCGATGCAGACGGGTTGCAAGCGGCCTATATTGACAACAACCCAAACCCTTTGGGCGAACGCCACTTGCTGGAACAGCCTGACGGCGAGATCCCCTATCACTTTCAACACGCGCGGCTGCACCCCTACCTGACGACGGTGTGGGAAAGGGAAGGGTACTATGATCTTTTTCTTTTCAATATGGAGGGGGATCTTGTCTATTCGGTTGCCAAGGAAAGTGATTTTGCGACGAACCTGGTGAACGGGCCTTATCGCGAGAGTGGCCTTGGGCAGGTTTTCCGCGCGGCGCGGGACGGTAGAGCAGGACAGAGCTACTTTGCGGACTTTGCACCCTATGCCCCCAGCGCTGATGCGCCTGCGGCCTTCCTCGCATCGCCCATTGCGGGCGAAGACGGCAGTGTTGTCGGTGTGGTTGCGGTGCAGGCCCCAGCCGACCAACTGAACGCTGTCATGACGAACCCGATCGGGTTGGGTGAAACGGGTGAGATCTATGCGGTTGGTCCTGACGGGCTGACGCGGACAGGGTCCCGGTTTGCGGGCGGGTTTGCCCCACTGACCGATGTGAGCGATGTGCCAAGTGCCACGAAGCTTGGAACAAGCGGTGCGTTTGTTGCTGATATCGAGGGGCTGCAAGGCGCACCTGTGTTGGCGAAATCCCTGCAGGTTTCAATGCTTGGTGTGCCGTGGGTCGTGGTGGCTGAAATGACGATGGCCGAGGTCAAAGCGCCCGTCATCGCGGTCAGGAACAAGATGATCCTGCTGGCCATTTGCGTCGGCTTGATCAGTACGTTGCTGGGCTGGTTGATTGCACGGTCTGTCGTTGGACCGTTGGGACGGTTTGGCACAGCGATGCAGGACATTGCAGACAAGAACTACGAGGTGACGCTGGCGGAGGCGAAGCGCGCGGACGAGATCGGAGATATCTCGAAGATCCTGATGGGTTTCCGCGACAAACTACAGGCCTCGGACGCGGCAGAGCGAGAGCGCGCCGCAGCCCAAGAAGAACAGGACAAGGTCGTTTCGCGTCTTGGCACCGCACTGAGCAGTCTTGCCGATGGCGACCTTACGCAGAGGATTACCCAACCTTTTGCCGCGGACTACGAGGCGCTGCGCAAGAACTACAACAGCACCCTGGACAATCTGAACACCACGATCGGTGCGCTTGTGCAGCATGCGGATGCCGTCGGGAACCGGGCGGATGAAATGGCGGCCGCATCTGATGACTTGTCGCGGCGCACGGAAAACCAGGCGGCAACGCTCGAGGAAACAGCGGCCGCGCTGGATGAGCTGACAAGCAGTGTCAAATCCGCAGCCACTGGCGCCCGAGAGGTGGAAGACGTGGCCCGGAATGCCCGCAAGGATGCAGAGGCGAGCGAACCGGTGGTCAAAAACGCTGTGACGGCGATGACAGAGATTGAAGCGTCATCCGACCAGATTTCGCAGATCATCGGGGTGATTGATGATATCGCGTTTCAGACAAACCTTCTTGCCCTGAACGCCGGGGTAGAGGCCGCGCGGGCGGGTGAGGCTGGCCGTGGCTTTGCCGTTGTCGCATCAGAGGTGCGTGCGCTTGCACAGCGGTCATCGGATGCGGCCAAGCAAATCAAGGGGCTGATCAGTGAAAGCACCGAACAGGTGGGCCGGGGTGTCAACCTTGTGGGGGAGGCCGGTGAGGTTCTGACCCGCATCGCGGGGCACATCAATCACATATCAGATCTTGTGGGCAATATTGCCTCTGGCGCTGAAGAGCAATCAACGGGCCTTGGTGAGATTAACATCGGCGTGACGCAGCTTGATCAGGTGACCCAGCAAAACGCAGCCATGGTTGAAGAGGTGACGGCGAGCAGCCATGCGCTGAACGGCGATGCCACAGAGCTGACAGAACTAGTGACCAAATTCCGATTGGACAAGAACGCCAAAACAGCGGCCCGCCCTGCGGTCCGCGTGGCCAACGACGGGACTGAGACGTCAGCACCCCCGGCAAGCCCCGTACCGGTGCCTGCTGCGTCTGGGAACGCCGCCCATGACATGTGGCAGGATTTCTGACGGTTGGCTGCGCCGACACGAAGCGGGCTATGCCGCGCAAGCCCTCAGCGTCCATTTCTGTCAGGACCAAGGTGTGTATTTTGGGGAATGTTGGCTCCGGCGGTAGGGATCGAACCTACGACCAATTGATTAACAGTCAACTGCTCTACCGCTGAGCTACGCCGGAACAACCACGCTCCTATAGCAACGCGATTCAGGCGCGTCCAGAGGGTTCGGGCCAACAAAGCGCAAAGTTTTTTGCGGGGCGAATTCAGTCCGTCAGAGCAAAGGTGGCCGTGGCTGATATAGCGGGTGTGGCTTGCGCGACCCCTTGCACGCAAAGGTCGATCAGATGGGCCAAAACGTTGCGCTCTGCCGCAGGCAAGAGGGCGGGGGCAACATCTGTGTAAACAGCCTTGGTAATAGCCGCAGCCGTCGCTGGCCCGGTTTCCAGCGCTGCCATGATTTGCGCAGTCCGGCCGTCACGATGGGTGATCAGCCACTCCAACCGCCCGGCTGGGTCGCTGATCGGCGCGCCGTGGCCGGGATAGTAGATCGCGACAGGGATGCCCTGCAGACGGCGGCAGGACGCCATGAAGGCGGTCAGATCCCCGTCAGGCGGTGAAACGAGCGAGCTGGCCCAGCCCATCACGTGATCGCCGGTGAATATCCTGTCGCCCCATCGCAGGCAAAGATGGTTGCCTATGTGCCCCGGGGTGTGCAGCGCTTGCAGCGCACCCCAGTCGCCTGTGACAGTCGCACCATCAGCCAGGAAAACGTCCGGCTGGAAGCCAGTATCGATCCCTTCGCCGCCGCCCACGGTGCCAAGATCGGCCAGTTCCTGCATGACGGCGCTGCGACCTGCGGCGCTGTCTCCAAACGCCAAGACGGGTGCCGCTGTTTTGGCTGCAAGCTTTGCTGCCAAGGGCGAATGATCCAGATGGCTGTGCGTCACAAAGATGTGGCTGACAGGCCGGCCCGCGATGGCACGCAAAAGCGCGTCCAGATGCGGTTCGCTGTCGGGGCCGGGATCGATGACCGCGAGCGTCTTTTTCCCGAGAAGGTAGGTGTTTGTGCCCAGATAGGTCATCGGGCTTGGGTTTGGCGCCAGCACCAGCGTCAGGTCATCGGAAAGCGCAAACGGCTCTCCGGCGATTGGCGTGAAGGACGGAACGGTCTGCATTTTCACGGCTTTTCGTTTCGGGCGGGCAGGGGTAGCCTGCGGCCATGGGATTTGGCTGGCTCAAACGGTATATGCCGCGCGGCATTTACGCCCGCGCGGCGCTGATCCTGCTGTTGCCGATCCTGTTTATCCAACTTCTGGTGTCCATCGTCTTTATCCAGCGTCACTTTGAAGGCGTCACCGATCTGATGACAAGTGCGATGAACATCGAGCTGCGCTTTCTGGTGGAAACCGTAGAGGACGCGCCGACGCCCGAGGCAGCGCGCGCAGCGCTCAGCGATATCGCCATTCCGCTGGAGATTGAGACGACGCTGCCCGCAGATGACAGCGTGGCGGAGGACATTATTCCCTTTGAAGACCTGACCGGATCATGGGTGATTGAACGGTTGCGGCAGGGGGTTGATGGCATCATTGCCGTCTCGCTGGAGGATCGGCGGCGGGTTGTTGTCTGGGTGGAGACACGGCACGGCCCTTTGAAGATGGACGTCAGCCGCAGGCGCCTTTCGGCGTCCAACCCGCACCAGTTGATTGTGATCATGGTGGTGCTCGGCGGGATCATGACGGCAGTGGCCTATGTGTTTCTGCGCAACCAGTTGCGCCCCATCAAACGTATGGCGCGGGCGGCAACGGATTACGGCAAGGGCCGGATCACGCCCTTCACCCCCACTGGCGCGCTTGAAGTACGGCAGGCGGGTATGGCTTTCCTCGATATGCGCAACAGGCTGGAACGACAGACGCAAAGCCGCACCCTGATGCTGTCGGGCGTCAGCCACGACCTGCGTACGCCGCTGACACGGATGCGGTTGGGGCTGTCGATGCTGGACCCGGATGATGCCGAACCGCTGATCCACGATGTGGACGATATGGAGCGGCTGTTGGAGGCCTTTCTCGATTTCGCGCGCAGCGACGCGGCTGACAGTCTGGAGCCTGTGGTGCCTTCTGATCTGGTGCGCACGGTTTACAATGATGCCAGACGGGCCGGTCAGAATGTGAAGCTGGGTGCTTTGGATGGTGGCCGGGACACCGTGCGTTTGCGCTCTATGGCGATCCGCCGCGCGCTGGAAAACCTTGTCGGCAACGCGATCCGCTATGGCACAGAAGCCGAGATTGGTGTCACCGTGACTGACCGTGCCGTCCGTTTCTGGGTGATCGACGATGGCCCCGGAATCCCGCCCGATAAATACGATGAGGCGCTGAGCCCTTTCGTCCGCCTTGATCCTGCACGGAACCAAGACAAGGGGACAGGCGTTGGGCTAGGGCTCGCGATTGTCTCTGACATCGCGCGCACTCATGGTGGCATCCTGCGCCTGGGCAAGAGCGATAAACTGGGGGGACTAAAGGCGGAACTGGTGCTTGCCCGATAGAAACGCTGCAAAAACAGGCAGTTGTTCATCGTAGTGGCGCCAAGTGAACCGCGCTGGCACGATCCGTTTGCGGTCGCATGTCAGTTTTGTAAGTTAACCAAATGATAACAAAACCAGACTTTTTTGATGAAATGGTGGCGGGCGACGGCGCGCGACCACCTTATGAAGCCTATCACCGATGGTTCGCCGGGCAGCAGAACGCCCGTCTTTTGCAAAAGGCAGCAGAGGCCGAAGGGTTTTTTCGCCGCACGGGGATTACTTTCAACGTCTACGGGCAGGCGGAGGCAGAGGAGCGGCTGATCCCGTTTGACCTCGTGCCGCGGATCCTGTCAGCGCAGGAATGGACGAAGCTCTCGAAAGGCATTGATCAGCGCGTGCGCGCCATCAACGCCTTCCTGCATGACATCTATAACCGGCAGGAGATCCTCAAGGCGGGAATCGTGCCCAAGGCGTTGATCGCTGAAAATGACGCCTTCCTGCCGCAGATGATCAACTTCACCCCGCCGGGTGGCGTTTACACTCATATCGTTGGCACTGACATCGTGCGCACCGGCAAGGATGAGTTTTTTGTGCTGGAGGATAACGCCCGCACCCCATCCGGCGTCAGCTACATGCTCGAAAACCGCGAGACGATGCTGCAGATGTTCCCGGAGCTTTTTAGTTCCACTAAGGTGCAGCCTGTCAGCGATTATCCCAAGAGCCTGCGGCGGTCCCTCGCGGCCTGTGCACCGTCGGGTGTAAAGGGGCGGCCCTGTGTGGCCGTGCTGACGCCGGGCATCCACAACTCTGCCTATTACGAGCACAGCTTCCTTGCCGATCAGATGGGCGTGGAATTGGTGGAAGGCCACGATTTGCGCGTGGTTGACGGCCATATCGCAATGCGCACGACGCGCGGCTACAAACAGATCGACGTGCTGTACCGCCGCGTAGATGACGACTTCCTCGATCCGCTGACGTTCAACCCGGACTCGATGCTGGGCGTTCCCGGGATCATGGATGTCTACCGCGCGGGCAATATCACCATCGCCAATGCCCCCGGCACCGGGATTGCGGATGACAAGGCTATCTATAGCTACATCCCCGATATCGTACGGTTCTACACCGGTGAGGCGCCGATCCTGAAGAACGTGGAAACCTATCGGTGTTCAGAGCCGGAGATGCTGGCCTACGTTCTCGACAACCTTGCCGATCTGGTGGTGAAAGAGGTGCACGGGTCCGGAGGTTACGGCATGCTTGTCGGACCCGCAGCCAGCAAGAAAGAGATCGCGGCCTTTGCCGAGAAGCTGAGGCAGAAGCCCGGCAACTACATCGCCCAGCCGACGCTGTCGCTGTCGACCGTGCCGATTTTCACCGAGAAGGGGCTCGCGCCGCGGCATGTGGACCTGCGACCCTTCGCGCTCGTCTCACCCGATGGGATCAACATCACGCCCGGTGGCCTGACCCGTGTGGCCATGACCGAGGGCAGCCTTGTTGTGAATTCCAGCCAGGGTGGTGGGACAAAAGACACCTGGATACTGGAAGACTGATGCTCGGAAAAACTGCAGGAGGCCTTTACTGGATGTTCCGCTCGCTTGAGCGGGCAGAGAACACCGCACGGCTGGTCGAGGCGGGGTTTCGCATCGCGCTGACCCGGTCAACCAGCGCCGAAATGGAATGGAAATCGGTGATCGTAACCTCGGCCGCGCAGGCAGCCTATGAGGCGAAGTATACCGATTACGATGCTGAAAACGTTGTCAATTTTTTGCTACGGGATGGCGACAACCCAAGCTCTGTCCTGTCGGTTGTTCGGTCCGCGCGCGACAATGCGCGGCTGACACGGACCGGTCTGACGAGTGAGGTTTGGACCGCCGTTAACGAGACATGGATGGTGCTGACGGACCTTTTGAAAGAGCCCGTTGCACAAACGGAGTTGCCGTCAGTCCTCAACATCATTCGCCTGCAATCCGCTAACGTGCGCGGCGCGCTGCACGGCACGATGTTGCGCAACGATATCTATGATTTCTGCCGTCTCGGCACGTTTGTCGAACGCATTGACAGCACCGCACGGATCATCGACGTGAAGTATTACGCCTTGCTTCCAGCAACGTCCTCGGTGGGCAGCAGGCTGGACAATGTCCAATGGGAGACCATCCTACGGTCCGTGTCCGCGCATCGGTCCTACCGCTGGGCGAATGATGACGATATCAACGCTGCCGGGATTGCGAATTTTCTGATCCTTGATGGCAGGATGCCGCGTTCGCTCCGTTTCTGCGCCAAGAAACTGGTCGAAAACCTTGAATATCTTGGCATGGACGACACGGAAAAGAAGCCCTCTCTTCAGATGGCCGAGGCCCTGCATGCGCGGCTCAAGGATCGCGACATCGACAGCATCTTCGAAGAGGGGCTGCACGAGTTCCTGCTAAGCGTCATCGCCGAGAGTGGGCAGGTCGGGTTGCAGATCGAGGAAGACTACAGGTTCAACAAGTAATGCAGCTTAAGATCCGCCATACGACGACCTATCGCTATGATCAGCCGGTGGATTATGCGTTGCAAAAGGTCCGCCTGACACCGCGCGCCAGCGGGTTTCAGGCAATCAGCGATTGGTCAGTGACCTGCGTGGGGGGGCGGATCGAGACAGAGTATGACGACCATTTCGGCAACCATGTTGATCTGGTGAATGTCGATTTGGGCGCGACCGAGGTTGCGATCACGGCGCAGGGGACAGTCACGACACAGGATGTGGCAGGGATTGTGCCGCACAACAAGAATAGCGGCCCGCTCTGGCTTTATCTGCAGCAGACGCGCGCGACTGAGGCAAGCGCGGCGATCAAAGCGCTGGTCGTGGATCTGGCCAAAGCGGATGACCGGATTGCGGCCATGCATGTGCTCTCGGCAGATATCCTGACAGCGGTGCCCTATCAGGTTGGGTCCACCCACAGCCACACGACTGCAACAGAGGCAATGCAGGATGGCGCTGGCGTCTGTCAGGATCATGCGCAAATCTTTATCTCGGCCCTGCGCAGTGCGGGCGTGCCTGCCCGCTATGTCAGCGGCTATCTGATGATGAATGACCGTGTTGATCAGGATGCGACGCACGCCTGGGCCGAGGCCTATGTGGATGGCCTTGGCTGGGTCGGGTTTGACGTCTCCAACGGGATCAGCCCGGATGAGCGTTACGTGCGCGTGGCCGTTGGCCGCGATGCCCGCGATGCGGCCCCTGCGGAAGGATTACGTTTAGGCACGGCGGACGAGCAGATGGTTGTCACTTTGCAGGTGCAGCAGTAATTTCACTGCTAGGCAGTGCAGGTAAGATTCGATGACCT
>JBCBOD010000210.1:0-3150 GCA_039821425.1 Pseudomonadota bacterium | reverse complement strand
CTGATGAGGCGCACAGCTTCTTCTTGCTTCTTGATGGGTTTGTGCGTCTGGCCAGAACGACACCGCAGGGTGATCTGGTTGTTCTGCACCATGTCACGCCGGGAAATCTCTTTGGCATCACGAAAGCCACGGAGCGGGAGAGCTATTCCGTCACCGCAAGGGCCGCGACTGACTGTCTGGCCCTGTCCTGGCCGGTGGAGCATTGGGACAAGGTCAGCGCACATAGCCCTGATTTTGGGATTGCCGTACGCCGGACACTTGGGGCGCGCATGGCCGAAATGGCTGCCAGGCTGGTTGAGATGGCAACCCGATCCGTCAAGCAACGGATTGCGCTGTCCTTGCTGCGGCTTGCCGATCAGGCGGGCCAACAGAACGCGCAAGGTTTGACAGTTGCCTTTCCAGTGACACGGCAGGACATCTCGGACATGACAGGGGCAAATATGCACTCCGTCAGCCGGGTGATGAGCGAGTGGCACAAGGCTGGTATCGTGTTGAGCCGGCGCAAGACTGTCACTGTTGTGCGCCCTGAAAGGCTCGCAGAAATCTCGCTGGGACCCGTTTGATTGGCCTGAAAGGGGCCAAGGAGTGCGACACCTTGCCACGCACGCTGATCGGATGGCTTTTGCGATATTTGCGAAAATGCAAAGTCGCAGAAAACTGATGCCGTAACGTCGGACCCGTAGCCAACGGTGAATGAGGACAAGCGATGGTCGAAAGATCTCGTGCAGCGATGGGTGTGACTGTCACAAACGCCATGACCCAGGCCTGCGCCGGGTGTGCTGTGCGCCATGCTGGTCTGTGTAGCGCGCTAAGCTCTGACGAAATCGCAGACCTGACAGCAATCGCGCGACGCAAGCATCTGTCGCCGGGGCAAAGCCTTGTGCTGGAAGGGGATACCGCGCGCGAATTTGCAAATATCACCGACGGTGTTGCCAAGCTTGTCCGCGGGGCGGAGGATGGACGCTCGCAGATTGTCGGGCTGTTGTTTCAATCGGATTTCATCGGTGCAGCACCCGGTACAGGGCAGGCGCAAACGGAGCCGCATTCGATCGTTGCGGTGACCGAGCTCGAACTTTGCCTTTTCCCGCGGCAACGTTTCGACACTTTGCTGCATCGCTACCCGACGCTTGAGAACAAGCTTTTGCAGCAGACGCTGGATGAACTTCAGCTGGCGCGCGACTGGATGGTGTTGCTCGGCCGCAAGACGGCGGAGGAGCGCGTTGCGACCTTCCTGCTGCATGTTGCTCAGAAGATGCGAAACAGTGGCTGCGGGCCGCTTGATACCTTTGATCTGCCTTTGGGGCGTGCAGATATCGCGGACTACATCGGCCTGACCATCGAGACGGTTAGCCGCCAGATCTCAAAACTGCGCAAGGCGGGGATCATCGCTCTGGATGGGGCAAAATCTGTCACCTACGTGGATTATGAAGGTCTGAAAGAACGCGCCGGGTTCTGACCGCTGCCCTCAGGACTGCTTTCGACCTTTCTGTTGCGAGCTGGCCAGCAGGACCACTTCGCTGCCGACACCGTCTTGCAGCATGATGATTGAATTGGAGATCGCACGCAGATCAGTGTCCGTTAGGCGGCTCTTGGCCAGCGGCAACACGACATCGGTTTCCCAGCCGATATGGCGGCGGATCATCTCAAAATGGCCGCGCAGGGCAAACCCGAGTGCTTCGGGCGTCATCCCCGGTGTGCTGTTGACGGCCGATTGCTCTAGCAGTTCGGTCAGTTCCGGTAATGTGCTGCGGCTTTCGTCATAGTCTGTCTGCACCCGGCGCAACACGGCCTCGCAAAGCGCATCGCCTTTCGTGCGTTGCCGCAGAACCGGCAAGAGGATGCAGGTCATCTCTTTGATGTGTTCGGGCACGACCGTGACGCTGAGCCGCACCGCCTCGCGCCAGACAGGCGTGGCTTTGCGCGGCAGATCGTCCGCCAGTGCTTCGAGCAGATCACACAGCTCTGCGACGCGGTGTGCGCCTGACACGAATTGCATCAGAGGCATGACCGTGGCCTGCCGCTGTGCCGCCGAAGCCTGAATATCCACGGCCAAGCCGCCATGACAGTCCTCTCGCAGGAATGGTTGCCAATTATGGCTGCCACTCTCGCAAGGGTGTCGCAGGGGCGCCTTGATTCAGATCAAGGCAGGCCGGTGTGGGCCTTGGCAATCTGTGCCGAAGCAAGGGCCGTGCGGCCCGCCCGCGCGTAACGGAGTATGACAATGGCAGAAGCAAGTGTTCCAATGGCAGTCCCCGAGGTGAAACAGATCACCCGTGCGGACGTAACGGGGGCGCTTCGCGCCGGGCTGGCCGATTTGCAAAAGGCACCGATGCTGAGCCTGTTTTTTGGCGCTGTGTTCAGCGGTGTTGGCATCGCTCTGGCGCTTTTGTTGATGCAGGTCGGGGTCGGGTATTGGCTTTTGCCGCTCGCCGCGGGTTTCCCGTTGATCGGCCCATTTGCGGCCGTTGGGCTTTATGAGATTTCGCGCCGGTTGGAAGCGGACGAACCGTTGGAGTTGCGCCCGATCCTGATGGCCGGCTTTCGCAGCCCGCACGGGCAACTGCCGCTCTTTGCGGTGCTCGCGGTCTTCTTCCTGCTGGCCTGGCTGGTTCTGGCGCGGGTGATTTTTGCGGTGTCCTTCGGCACGGCGAGCATGACCAATGTCATGACCTCGCTTGAGGTGTTTCTGACGCCATCTGGCATGATCATGCTGGTGGTCGGCAGTGTCGTCGGTGCTGCGCTGGCATCGCTGCTCTTTGCAATTTCTGTCGTGGGGGTTCCGCTACTGGTGGACAGGGATGTGGATGTTGTCACGGCCATCATCACCAGTGTCCGCGCCACGCTCGAAAACCAGGGGGCCATGCTCTACTGGGGGATCTTTGTCGCGGTTGCCACAGTGATCGCGATGCTGCCGCTGTTTCTGGGGATGGTACTTGTGTTCCCAGTGCTGGGGCACGCGTCATGGCACCTTTATCGTGCGCTGATCCCCCGAGAATGACTGTGAAATTCATCGCCGGGCGCCTGCCGTTGATCTGGATCAAGGCCGCGCACGCCCCCTCTCAATACTCTGACCGTAACACGGTACCAACCTTGGACAATTCGCATGCAGGACTCTGTTAAACTCTTCGGTCTCGGCTTCGTCATCCTACT
>JBCBOD010000013.1:0-48214 GCA_039821425.1 Pseudomonadota bacterium | reverse complement strand
GCATCGTGACAGAAGTAACAGCGATCCGCGGCGACCGCGGCCTCGTGCCCGTTCAGCGGCGCGTGAAGATCGGAAAAATTGCTGGCCAGCGCCTCGTCGACGAGGCGGTTAGCAGCAATACCTGGCGTATAGGGAGAGTTCATGACGGCTCCGTTTGCTTGATCTTTCAACCTTGGCACAGATTATTTTTTTATCAAACGGTAAAATTTTAGATAGGCGAAGGGCGGTGGTTTTGCCTATTCTTCGCTTGAACCCGCGCCGCAAGTGCCCAGAAACAAGGCAAAGCGTGCACAGAATGCGAAAGGAAATCCATCATGGCCACCTATGCCGTTGTCCAGGTCGACGTGAAAGACGCAGACGCCTACGCCAAATACGCGGCCCTTGCCGGACCCGCGGTCGCAAAGTTCGGGGGTGAGTTTTTGGCCCGCGGCGGAAACGTCGAGGTCATGGAAGGCACGACAAAGGCGCGCTGCGTCATCATCAGGTTCGCGGATATGGCCACGGCCAAGGCGTTCTACCACAGCCCGGATTACCAAGAGGCGCTGTCATACGGGCTGCCCGCGTCAGAGCGCGACTACAAGTTTGTGGATGGCGTCGACTGAAGCGCGACGCATCTAGACCAGCGTTTTCACAGCCTCAGCCACAGCTGCCCGCGTTAACTCAAGATCCGCTTCGGCGATTGCGAGCGAAGGATAGAGCTTTCCGGGTGATTTGAAGACACCATGGGCCCGCAGCGTGTCGTTGTACGCGGCGTTCTGTGCCGGGTTGTCGTGCTTTGCTGATCGGTAGTCGCGGCATTCTGCATCGGTGAAGAAGATGTCGAAAAGCGTTTCATCGCCACAGATCTGGTGGGCAATCCCCGCCTCTGTCAGCGCGTTGCTCTGCATGTCCTGCAATTGCCGCCCGATGGCGCGCAACCTGTCATAGCTCCCATCCCGGCGCAGCACTTCCATCGTTTTCAGGCCTGCCGCAGCAGCGACGGGATTGCCTGACAGCGTGCCAAGCTGCATCAACCAGCGATCTGAGCCTACGATGGATTTGTCGAAATGGGCCATGATCTCGGCACTGGCGCCAAGGGCGGCCAAGGGAAAACCACCGCCGATGATCTTGCCCAGCGTACAGATATCAGGCGTCACGCCATAGCGCTCCTGCGCCCCGCCATAGGCAAGCCGGAAGCCGGTCACGATCTCATCAAAGATCAGAAGTACATCGTGTTTGTCGCAAAGATCACGCAGCCCTTGCAGATAGCCTGGGGCGGCGGGGATGATCCGCTGCAGTGGTTCGGCGATGATGGCTGCGATATCGTCGTGCTCGACCAGCAAAGCTTCAACTGCGGCGAGGTCGTTGAACGGCGCGATCAACATCTGATCGGCCACCCCTTGTGGAATGCCTGCGCTATCAGGGACCGCCTGCGGGAAATTCATCCGCTTTTCGGGTGCAAGGCTCATCTGCGCTTCGGCGCTCATGCCGTGGTAACCGCCCTCGAACTTCAGGATCTTGTCCCGCCCGGTGTAGGCGCGCGCAAGGCGGATGGCGTACATGTCCGCCTCACCTCCGCTGGCGACAAAGCGCACCTGATCGCAACAGGGCACGGCCTCAACAATCGCCTCGGCCAGTTCCACACCTTTGGCGTTGTTGGCAAAGAAGGTCATGCCTTTGGGCAGTTGTTCCAGCACGGCCTCCATCACCTCTGGATGGCCGTGGCCGAGCAGCATCGGGCCGGACCCGATCAGGTAGTCGACGTATTCGTTCCCATTCTCGTCCCAGACGCGGCTGCCTTCGCCGCGTGCGATGATGATGCCAGGGTCAAAGTTGCCAAAGCCTCCGGCGGGCAGCACGGCCTGCGCCCGTGCGATCCATTCGGCTTGGGTGCTGATCCGGTTCATGATGCAATCTCCAATACGGGCTGACCGAGGACCGCAGGGTCCGGCGTGATACCAAGGCCCGGGCCTTCGGGCGGGGCGATGCGCCCATTTTTGCGGGTGGGACAATCCGGTGCGATCCGTGGCCCGACATAGCCTGAAAGGTCACAGGTGTTCAGGAGTGACCCTTTTGGCGTCGATGCTGCGAAATGCAGCGATGCGGCAGTCACGATATCAGACCCCCAGGTGCATTCCGCACAAATCTCGGCCCCCAGATGCACGGTCAGGTCCCGCGCACGGCGCATGGCGGACAGACCGCCGAATTTTGACAGTTTCAGCGCAACCGCGTCCAGGCACCCGAGGTCTGCGGCCCGTTGCAACGTGGCGAGGTCATGGGCGCATTCGTCGATTTTCATCGGCAGACCTGTGGCCTGACGGACGGCCGCGCAGTCTTCCAGCGTCTTGCAGGGCTGTTCCAGCATCACATCCAAGTGCGCCACAGCCCTGCCCGTCCGCGTGGCCTGCAGTTTGGTCGCACCACAATTCCAATCACCGTAAACCAACGGGCCGCGCCCCACAGCTTCGCGCACTTTGATCAGGCGTTCGGCGTCTGCCTCCCAATCCGCGTCGGCGCCAAGCTTGCACTGAAACTGTCGGATGCCGGTGGCATAGGCCTCTTTCGCGATGCGGGCCATTTCATCCGGGGCGATGCAGGTGATCGAGTGATAGAGCGGCATGTCAGCCCGCGTCCGTCCACCGAGAAGATTGTAGAGTGGTTGATCAACCGCTTTGCCGAACAGGTCCCACAGGGCGAGGTCCACAATCGACTTTGCTCCCGCGTGGCCAACCAGAAACGCATCCAGCCTGCGCATCGCCGCATCAACGCCCAGCGGGCTGATATCGAAAAGCTCTGGCGCCATTTCGGTCACAGCACTTGGAATGCCCTTGGCGAAGGCTGGCAGGTAGTGGGGGATCGGGCAGACCTCACCCCAGCCTTCCAGCCCGGTATCTGTCTGCAGGCGCAGGGCATGACTTTCGACGGTCGCGCAGGTCTTGCCCTCGGCCATGTAGTAGGTCTCATGACTGGTCAGGTCGACGGACCAAAGGGTGATGTTGGTGATCTTCATGGGTAACTCGCAACCGGCGCGCCCAGCGCGTTTTCGTCAGGGTGAACGCCAAGGCCAGGGGCCTCTGGCAAATGCAGATGGCCATCCGCGTTGCGCGGACCACGGCCTGCGGCGATATCGACGGTGATCATGTCCTGACAGGCCCAGACGGCGTGGCAGTTGGCATCGGGGATCGTGGCCGCAAGGTGCAGCGCTTCGGTATCGGCCAGTACGGTGCCACCGGTCGCCATGACAAACATGTCGATGCCATGGGCCAAGGCGATGTCACGCATCCGCGCCGCCTTGGTCAGTCCCCCAACGCGGTTGAGCTTGATGCCAAAGACCTCTGCAATGCCGTCGCGCGCGATGCGCGTTGCGTCCCGTAGGGTGACAAGCGTTTCATCGACGGACACGGGTGTCGCATGGCGTTGCGCGATGGCCGCGATGTCATCCAGCGTTTCACAAGGTTGTTCGATCATCACATGCAGGTCTTCGACCGCCCGCATGACGCGCAGGGCCTGCTGCCGCGTCCAGCCACGGTTGACGTCATAGAGGATGATATCGCCCGGTTGCTTATACGCCTCCACATCGCGGATACGGGCAATATCGCGATCAACATCGCCGCCGATCTTCACTGAATGGGCGATATAGCCGCGTGCGCGGTATCGGTCGATGATGGTGCGGGTCTCTTCGATGCTCTTGGCCCCAACGGATGACGCAATCGGGCGCGGCGTTCGCGACCCGCCGCCCATCAGGTCTGCAACCGGCATCCCCGCTGCCTGCCCCGCGATATCCCAGCAGGCCATGTCGATCGGACTTTTGGCGTAGAGGTGACCGGGCAAGGCGAGATCCATCGCACGTTCGACCTCAAGCACCCGGCGCGGGTCCAGCCCAACGATAAAGGGGGCCATCGTCTCGATCCCTGCGCGGATACCCGGCCCATGAGCGGGCACATAGGTATGGCCCCAAGGGGTGCCCTCACCCCAACCAATCAGCCCCTCATCCGTCTCAAGTTTCACCAGCGTCGCATCAAGCTTTTCAAACTTCAGCCGCCCGCCAGACAGCCAGTAAGGATGTTCCAGCGGCAGATCGACCTGATGCACGGTGATATGGGTGATCTTCATGGGGTGACGACGATGTTGCCGGTGTGTTTCTTCGAGATGAAGGCGGCTTGTGCCTCGCGCAATTCTGCCAGTGGATAGGTCGCGGCCAAGGCGGGTTTAACGGCGCCTTCCTCGATATAGCGGACAAGGTTTTGCGTGATTTCCGGCGGGATGACGGTGGAGCCTGTGAAGGTCAGGTCGCGTAGGTAGAAGGTGCGGAGGTCAAGCGTCACCATCGGCCCGGCGATTGCGCCGGAACAGGTGTAGCGCCCACCGCGTTCGAGGATGTCGATGAGGGTCATCCATGCAGATCCACCGACCACATCAGCGACAACAGTGACCTGCTCGTCACCCAAGGCTTGCCGCAAACTGTCCGGTGCGCGGGGCAGGATCATGTCGGTGCCGAGCCTAGCCACTTGGTCATGCTTTGTTTCGGCCGCCATGGCGATTACCCGTGCGCCGCGCAGTTTGGCAAGCTGCACCAGCGCGCCGCCCACCCCGCCGGACGCGCCGGGGACCAGTACCGTATCGCTGTCGGTCACCTGCGCGCGTGTCAACATCCCCTCGGCAGTGGAGTACGCGCAGGAAAACGTCGCGAGTTCCGCGTCGCTCAGGTCAGAGTTGATGGCCACGGCGTTCTGCGCCGGAATTGTTGTGTATTCGGCAAAGCCACCATCGCGTTCGGACCCGAAATAGCCGGTCTTGTCCATGTTGCCGGGGTCTTCTGGATCGCGCAGCCAGTTGTCGGTGATCACTCGCTCACCGATGCGGGCTTCATCAACGCCCGCCCCCACTGCAACAATCCCCCCACAGACATCGGCCCCCTGGATGCGGGGGAAACTGATCGGCGCGCCGCCCCATGTCGGATCGGCCTCGTCCACCTCTGCGAAGGCACCGCCAGTCGTCGCCTCGGTCACTGTCTTGGAATACCAGCCGGATCGCGTGTTCACGTCAGTGTTGTTGAGGCCGCAAGCGCCAACGCGGATCAAAACCTCTCCCACGCTCGGTTCTGGCACGGGCCAATCCTCATGCCAGACCATCTGTTCCAGCCCACCGTGGCCCATGGTGACCATGGCCTTCATGGTCGTGGGGATGCTCATTCCGCCGGTTCCATCACGGCATCTGTGCGGGGCAGCAGGCTCTGTGCATCATAGGCCGGTTCGCCAAGCACCTTCGCCGCGCGGGGTTCGCCATGGATAATGACCTGAAGCATAGTACCCGGATCGGCGGCACTTGGCTTGATGTAAGCGAAAGCGAGGATCTTGCCGACCGTGGGCCCATAGACCACCGAAGCGGTGGAGCCGACGACGGCCCCCTCGTGGATCACAGCCTCCCCCCCGTGCCCGTCGGCCACGCCGTCCGGTTCGATCTCAAGATAGGCGCAGACCCAGGGCATATCGGTATTGAACGTTTTGTCCGACCCAAGGAACGTCTTGTCCTGCTTGGCAAAGCGCAGGACATCGGCCTCAGCCAGCGTGACCTCGTTGGTCAACTCGCCAGCCCCTTTGAAACCTTTTTCCATGCGCATGACGTTCATCGCAAAGCTACCGTAGTCGGCGATGCCATGTGCCTCCCCCGCGGCCCAAAGTGCGGTGTAGACGTCCAGACACGCTGCGTTCGGCATGTGCAGCTCCCACCCAAGCTCCCCGGCGTAGGACACACGCAGCGCCCAAATCTTGTGGCCGGCCACGGTGATCTCTTGGCCGGATAGCCAGCGGAAGCCAGCGTTCGACAGGTCCGCATCTGTGCACGCCGCAAGCACATCGCGCGCGCGGGGGCCATTTATGGCGAGGGCGGACCAGTCGGCGGAGAGCGCTTCGATCTTTACGACTTCGCTGTCGCGCTGTTGTGCCAAATGGTCGAGCAGGCGCTGTTCAAAGAATGCTGCGCAGACGAGGTAGAAACTGTCTTCGGCCATACGCACGATGGTGGTCTCCAGCTCAATCCGACCCGCGCGGTTGAGCATATGGGTCAGCGTGATTGACCCCACCTTTTGCGGCATCTTGTTCCCGGTTAGCCGGTCCAGCAGTGCGTAGGCGTCAGGGCCAGAAACGCGGACCTTGGTGAAGGCCGTGACGTCGATGATGCCGACACGTTCGCGCACCGCTTTCACCTCTGCCGCCACCATGTCGTCAACGGGCGTGCGGTTGAAAGAGTAGTGATCCTCTTGCGCAATGCCCTTGGCAAAGAAGCGGGGGCGTTCAAAGCCGTAGACTTCTTCATGCACCGCACCCTTTGATTTCAGCAGTTCATGCAGCGGCGAGGGCTTGATCGGCCGCCCGGCAAGCCGGTTGAAATGCGGGAAAGGGATTTCGTGGCGCAGGCAATAGTCTTCCTCCGCCTTGATGACCTGCCATTCCTTCGTCGCGTAGCTGCCAAAGCGGCGCGGATCATAGTCGCGCATGGAAATGTCAGCAGCCCCATGCACCATCCAGCGCGCCAGTTCGCGCGTCAGGCCAGGGCCCCAGCCGATGCCGATCTGCGTGCCACAGCAGCACCAGTAGTTGCGCACGCCCGGAGCCGGACCGATCAGCGGGTTGCCATCCGGTGGGTGACTGATCGCGCCATGCACTTCGCGCTGAATGCCCAGTTCCGCAAAGATGGGCATGCGGTTCAGGCTTTCCTCCAGATACGGCATGACCCGGTCGTAATCCGCGTCAAACAGCCAGTTTTCATAGTCCCACGGGCAATGGTCGTGCCAAACGGAATTCGGGTTTTCCTTTTCGTAAATCCCGATCAGCCCGCGTTTCTGCTCCATCCGGATATAGCCGGAGACCTTCTTGTCATCGCGGATCACGGGCAGTTCCGTATCCAGGCTTTCAAACTCTGGCACAGGTTCGGTGACGAAGTAATGGTGGGTCATGGATGTCATGGGCAGCTGCAGGCCGGACCATTCGCCCATCTGGCGCGCGTAGGTGCCACCCGCATTGACAACGTGTTCACAGGTGATCGTGCCCTGCTCTGTCTCTACCACCCACTCGCCGTTGTCGGCTTGTGTGATGTTGGTCGCGCGACAGTTGCGGATGATCTTCACGCCCTTCTGGCGCGCCCCGGCGGCCATGGCCATGGTGACGTTGGTCGGGTCGACGTGGCCATCGTCTGGCGTATGCAGCGCACCCAACACGCCGTCGAGGTTGTAGAACGGGTGTAGCTCGCGCACCTTCTCTGGTCCCACCAAATCGATGTTGAAGCCCAGCGCGCGCCCGACAGACAGGGTGTGGCGCAGCCAGTCCATCTCATCAGTCGTGTAGGCCAAGCGGAACGACCCGCAGCCGTGCCATGTGACGGGCTGGCCCGTCTCCGCTTCCAAGCCTTCGGAATAGAGCCCGATGTTGTAGTCGACGCATTTGCCAAGCCCGTAGCTAGACGTGGAATGTGTGATCTGGCCCGCCGCATGCCATGTGCTGCCGCTTGTCAATTCCGCCTTTTCCAGAAGGACGGTATCCGCCCCCCACCCTTCATGCCCCAGGTGATAGGCCAGCCCGACCCCCATGACCCCGCCGCCGACAATGACGACCCGCTTGTGGCTTGGAAATTCTGACATGACGCATCCCTTGAGTCGTTTTTCGCTCGACAGGCTAATCGGACAAAAGTACCATCGTCAATCATGAATGGGACAAATGTATCAAACACGATTCTGGAGCGGCTGGCAGACGAACTGCCCGCCCTGACGCCAGAGGCGCGCAAGGCCGCAACATATGTTTTGGAAAACCCGCATGATGTTGGGGTGTCCACCGTGCGCGAGATTGCAGAAGCGGCAAACGTCAAACCCAATACCGTTGTGCGGATGGCGCGGCAGGTCGGATTTGAAGGGTATGAGGATTTCCGCGTGCCCTTCCGCGATGCGATCCGGCGGGGCGCAGCAGATTTCCCCGACCGCGCGCGCTGGCTGCAGGACATTCGCAAATCCGGTGATTTGGGTGGGCTTTATGCCGATATGGTGCAGGATGCGCTGCGCAATATCGAGGATACCTTTGCCACCATCACAACGGATCAGCTTGAGGCCGCCGCCCAGGCGATCTGGCAATCGCGAAATGTCTATGTCCTGGGTGTGGGCATCAACAATTCGAACGCGCGCAACTTCACCTATCTGGCCTCAACCGGGATGGTGCAGATCCATGCAATCCCACGGCCCGGCTCCACCCCTGTTGACGATTTGGCCTGGGCGGGCCGAGAAGATGTGTTGATCGCGATGACCTGCAAGCCTTACCGCGCCGAAGTGGTCGAGGCTGTCAGCATCGCCAAGGAACAGGGCATGACGGTGGTCAGCCTTTCTGACAGCCCCGCCAGCCCGATCCTGCGCGACGCCGATCACGGATTTCAGGTCTCCGTCGACACGCCGCAATTCTTCCCCTCCTCCGTCAGCATCATCGCCTTGCTCGAGACGCTTTTGTCCTTCGTGGTGGCGGTGGCGAGCGATGAGATACCAGAGCGGGTTGCTAAGTTTCATCAACGTCGCCACCAGCTTGGCCTGTATCATGGGGATTTGTCATGACCGCGCCCATCCGATCGCTTGCCGCCCAGTACTATACGGATCCGCAGGTCTTCGCCGTGGAAAGCACAGGTCTACTCGCCCGCACTTGGCAGTTTGGCTGCCATGTGTCCGAATTGGCCGAGGTTGGCGCCTACAAGACGTTTGAGATCGCTGGTGAGAGCCTTTTTGCCATTCGTGGCCGCGATGAGAAAATCCGCGTCTTTTACAACGTCTGCCAACACCGTGCGCACCAACTGGTGGAGGGCGCTGGAACCACCCGCGTGGTTGTCTGCCCCTATCATGCGTGGACCTATGAGCTGACAGGCGAACTGCGCGCAGGGCCAAACCTGAAGGCGGTCGAAGGCTTTGACAAATCCAGCGTTTGCCTGACCGAAGTGCGTGCCGAGGCTTTCCTCGGCTTTCTCTTCGTCAATCTTGATCCCGATGCCGCCCCGATGGATGAATGGTTTCCCGGCGCCCGGGCCGAGCTGGAAGAATGGGTGCCGCAGTGGGCGGAGCTTAAACCGCTGGAATGGGTCGAAATCCCGGAGAGCTGCAACTGGAAGGTCTCGGTCGAGAATTACTCAGAATGCTATCACTGCTCGCTGAACCACCCGACCTTTGCCAATGGCGTAGTGAAGCCAGAGACCTATGACATCCAGCCTCAAGGCAAATGCCTGCGGCACACGACGGAGTGTCAGGCGCTGGACCAGATGACCTATGACATCAACTCGGGCTTTGCGCATAGCCACGAGTATTCCAGCTGGTTCCTCTGGCCGATGTTCTCCTTCCAGGTTTATCCCGGCAATGTGCTCAACACCTACCACTGGCGGGCCGTGGACGCGGGCCATGTGGTTGTCTGGCGTGGTTGGTATTCGGTCGACGGAATTGATGACGAAAAGGTGCGCAAACTGGCCGCGCAGGATAGGGCGACAACGGTGGAAGAGGACATTCACCTTGTCGAATCCGTGCAGCGCGGGTTGCAATCGCGCGGCTATCGACCCGGCCCGCTGGTGATTGATCCGCAGGGTGGTGTGAACTCCGAACATCCGGTGATGCATCTGCAACGCTGGATGCGCGAGGGGATCGACGGCGCATGATGCCCAAGAGCTGGACACCGGAGCAAAAGCTCTTCCCGCATCAGGTTGGATTTACCTGCCCGCCGTTTGACTATGATGCCGCGCCGTCAGATTTCTTGCGCATGTGCCCGGATACCGTGGGCGTGCACGGCTGGATGCTGCATGCCCCGGACTACGCGCATGGGCTCGACCAGCGCAAAGCGAACTTTGGGATGCTCGATGACTTTGTGCACTGCATGGCGCGGAACGGCGTCGATGTCTGCGGGCAAGTCGGCTCCAACTGGGTGCATGCCAGCGGGTTGGGGGTGGAAGGGATCCGCCAGCATTGCGCGGACCTCTCTGATAAGTATGAGGTCGCCTTTCACATGGCGGGCTACGCGATGGTCGAAGCCCTGCGCGCCATGAATGTCGAAAAGGTCGCACTGAACGCGGCATACCACTGGCCAGCCTGGTGGCAGGGCACTGTGGGTTTTTTGCAAGAGGCCGGGTTCGATGTGCTCTGGGCTGGAAATTTTGTCGACCAAGGCTGGTTTCCCGATCAGGAAAGTATCAACGCCAAGCGCTGGGTTTTTGACGGTGATCTGGCGGAAAAGAGCTTCGCCTTTGTCGCCGATAAGGCCCCGCCGGCCGACGCCATTCTGATCAACGGGATGTGCAATTTTCGGACCGGGCCGCATGGCCTGCCGCAACGGCCATTGCATCTGGCCCGTGACTTGGAAGCCAAGCTGGGCAAGCCCGTCATCGGCCATGACATCGCGCTCTATTGGCGGATCATGAAGGACCTCGGGATCGCACCAACCACACCGCAAGGCCAACTGTTGGAGAGCTTGCATGCATAAGATCATCGCGCTTTGGGCTGTTCCCCGCTCCACCTCGACCGCGTTTGAGTGGATGATGCGCCAGCGCGGTGATCTCGATTGCCTGCATGAGCCATTTGGTGAGGCGTGGTACCAAGGGGAAGACCCGCTCTGGCCCCGCTTCCGTGAAGGTGAGATGACAACGCCGGGCCTGACGCTGGAAAGCGTATGGGCGGACATTCAGACGCGGGCTGAGGCCGGGCCTGTCTTCCTGAAAGACTTCCCACACTACATCAACCACATGTGGACGCCCGACTTTCTGGCGCAGTTCACACACGCTTTCCTGATCCGTGATCCGGCCAAGACGATCACCTCGATGTATGCGAAATGGCCCGATTTTGACGAGCTGGAGGTCGGTTTTCCCGAGCAGCGCGCGCTCTTTGATTTGCTGACCGCGCTGAATGGCGCACCACCACCGGTCATCGACAGCGATGATTTGTTGGAGGACCCCGCTGCGATGACTGAACGGTTTTGCAATGCTGTCGGCATCCCGTTTCTGCCGGACGCGCTGAAGTGGGAGGCAGGCGGAGATCCTGCGGCGCACAGCTGGTGGGATGGCGGCTCATTCCATGCCAACCTTGCGAAATCCACCGGCCTGACCCCGCAGGCGCGACGCTATGTCGAAATCGCAGAGGCCCCGGAACGCGTCCGCCGCGTGCATCGGCGCATGAAGCCGCATTATGACCAACTCTATCAACACCGGATGACCACGACATGAAAGACTACTGGCAAAACTACATCGACGGCACGTGGGTCGACGGAGGTGCGGGGCGGATCGACGTCATCAACCCCGGGACGGGCGAAAAGCTTGCGGAACAGGGGCTGGCAGATGCCGCTGACGTGGATCGCGCCGTGCAGGCAGCGCGCCGGGTCCATCTGTCGGGCGTGCTGTCTGACCTGCGCCCGGTGGAACGTGGCCGGATGGTGCAGGCCATCGGGCGTTACCTGCTAGACCACATTGATGAGATCGCGAAGGTGCTGACCCTGGAACAGGGCAAGCCCCTTTGGGAGGCCGAGATCGAGGTCAAAGGCGCCGCCCGCTATTTCGAATACTACGGCAATCAGGCCGAGACGGTTGAGGGCCGCTCCATCCCCTTGGGCAAAGGCTACTTCGACTTTACGACCTACGAGCCCTTTGGCGTCTCTGCCCAGATCATCCCTTGGAACTACCCGCTGGAAATGACGGCGCGGTCGCTGTCCGCCGGGCTGGCGACAGGCAATACCTGTGTCATCAAAACGCCGGAACTGACCCCGCTATCAAACGCCTGGTTTGCCCACGCGGCAGAGGCTGTTGGGCTGCCAAAGGGTGCTGTCAACATCATCTGTGGCTACGGGCATGAGGCGGGCGCGGCTCTCTCGGCGCATCCGGATGTGAACCAGATCGTGTTTACCGGCTCTGTCCCCACTGGCATCGCCATCGCATCCGCCGCCGCCCGCAACGTCGTACCGTGTGTGCTTGAACTGGGCGGCAAATCAGCCGCCATCGTGCATGATGATGCCGACCTCGATGCCTTTGAAAACGATGTGCGCTGGGGGATTTATTTCAATGCGGGCCAGGTATGTTCGGCGATGAGCCGGGTGATCGCACACGACAGCATCCACGACCAATTGGTCGAACGCATGGCCGGCGTCGCGGAATCGCTGACTGTTTTGCCGGGGATCGAGCAAACTGCCTTCGGGCCGACGATGGGCGCGATGGTTTCAGAGAAACAGCGCGACCGGGCCGAAGGCATGGTCGCGGATGCGGCCAAGGCTGGGGCAAAGGTGGTGACCGGGGGGCGCAAGCTGAACAACCCCGGCGCATTCCTGGAGCCCACGGTTCTGGCCAATGTGACCCCGGACATGACGATCGCGCAGGAAGAAGTGTTCGGGCCTGTTGTGTCCGTCTTGCGCTTTTCGGACGATGAAGAGGCCCTGCGCATCGCCAATGGCACACCTTACGGCCTTGTGGGTGGGGTTTTCACCCGTAACCTTGACCGTGCTACCCATGCCGCCCGCCATATCCGTGCGGGCCAGGTTTTTGTGAACGAGTGGTTTGCTGGCGGGGTCGAAACACCCTTTGGCGGCTACGGCAAATCCGGCTATGGCCGCGAAAAAGGGCGCGAGGCGCTGTGGAACTATGTGCAGACCAAGAATGTCGCGATCAAACTGGGGGGTTAGGAGATGAGCACATTTGACGAAGACCTGTTTCTGAACGGCCTCGAACAGCGCAAAGCGACGCTGGGTGCGGAATACGTGGAAAAGAACCTCGCCGCCGCTGATGAATTCACCCGGCCCTTTCAAGAGGCGATGACAGCGTGGTGCTGGGGCTTTGGCTGGGGCGACGATGTGATCGACGCCAAGACACGCTCCATGATGAACCTGTCGATGATCGGGGCATTGGGCAAGATGACGGAGTGGGAAATCCACTGCCGTGGTGCCATCAATAACGGTGTCTCAAAAGAGGAGATCCGGGCCATCATTCACGTGATCGGGATTTATTGCGGTGTGCCCCAGGCACTGGAATGTTTCCGAGTGGCGCGCAAAGTGTTGGAAGAGGGTTGAGTGCCCGTTACCCATCAACCCGCCGCATAGGCGCATAGTAGATCGCCAACTTCATCGAAGAAACGGATTTGCCCCTGCTCTAGCAGGATCCCGCAATCGCAGTATTGCTGGATCGTGCTAGCGACGTGCGAGATCATGATGATCTGGCTTGTGGCCAGCTTGTCTTGAAACACCGCCTGGCTCTTCTTCTTGAAATCTTCATCCCCAACGGCCGTGATTTCGTCGATCAGGTAGACATCGAAATCAATTGCCATGCTCAGCCCGAAGGCCAGCCGCGCCTTCATCCCGCTGGAATAGGTCTTGATCGGCATCCGGAGTGAGCGACCCAGCTCTGCAAACTCTTGCACAAAGGCAATCACCCGATCCACATTCTGCCCGTAGATGCGCGAGACGAAACGCACGTTTTCAATGCCCGTCATGCTGCAATTGAACCCGCCAGCAAAGCCAAGCGGCCATGACACCCGCGCCGAGCGATAGACATGCCCCTGATCAGGTGGTTCGGCGCCCGCCATCAGCCGCATCATGGTGGATTTGCCAACACCATTGCGGCCCATGATGGCCACATTTCGGTCGCGCGGGAACGTGAAGGAAAAATCCGTCAGGATGTTCTTCTTGGCCCCATTGACCCGATAGAACTTGCTGACCCTGTCAAACACCAGCATCTAGAAACGCGCCCTGCGAAAGAGCCGTTCGCCCGTCAGTGCTAGCAGCAAGAGCCCGACCCCCACGGCGACCGGATACCAGATATCAAGCACCGACGAGTTGTAGTTGGGGTAAAAGCCGTGGCGGAACCATTCCACAAGGTGCAAGACCGGGTTCCACGACAGCATCTCACGCGCTTGTACCGGCATCTGGCTGGGCACGTAGAAAATGCCGGAAATGAAGAATAGTGGCCGCGTGAGGATCTTTTCGATCTGTGCCCAGCTTTCCCAAAACGAGAAGATCACGGCGTGCAGGCTGCCGATGCCAAGCCCCAACAAAAACGTCGCCATGAAGGCAAGGATCACATGCTCGGGCCGGGCTGGCAGCAAAGCAAGCCCAAGCAAAATGAGACCCACGAAGAAAACAGTGATGATCAGCGCATAGGTCAGCCCGATCAGGATGGCGCGCGCGATAAGCGTGTCCATGTCCTTGATGATCGGATAGGTCAGCAGGGCCCTGTTTGCATCGAAAACGGTCGTCAATTTGCCTGACAGTTCGTTGAAAAACTGCAACGCGAGGATGCCAGTCGCAAAAAACAGGGCAAGGCTCGCACCGAAGGGCGGCTGCCGCCCGATCAGGCTGAAAAGGAACACCAACAGGCCCACGCTGGCGGTAGGCGTGATCACCGCCCAGACATAGCCGAAGGCCGACGTGCCAAAGGTCGCCCGTGCCTCACGCAGGATCAGGCTGGCAATGACGCGGCACTGCAGGATCAGCAGATCAGCGACGCGCATATGTGTCTGCGGGGCCGGTGTCATGTCAGGTGATCGCGGACCGAGTAGGTCAGAAGCGCGCCGATCCCCCACGCCGCGACAAGCGCAAAGCCCAAGACAAAAAGATTGCGGACACGCCGCGGATAAAGCGCAGTTTCCGCAAGCCGTGGCTGCAAATGTATGGCGAGGTAGCGTTGCTGACGATCCGCATCGAGGCGCGCTTGCTCAAGCGAAGCCAGTGCCGAGGCATAGGCCTGTTGCGCAAGATGCCGTTCCACCTCTAATTCCTCATAGCGGGCCAGTTGCTCTGTCACGTCGCTGGCACCCGCACGATCAAGCACATCCCGCCCGATTGCTTCTCTGCGGTCCACAATCTGTGCAGTCAGCGCCTGCGCATCACGCTGCAGCGCGATCAGGGTCGGCGCGGTGTCATCGAGTGACTGTCGCAAGACAGCGATGCGGGCATTCAGATCAATCAGCCGGGCCTCTAACCCAGCGATCAGTTCCACCTCCAATGCGGCACTCGCAGCGGGGTCAACCGATTGCTCTGACGCGCGGAACTCTCTGATCTGCGTGAGCGCCGCGCGCAGGCGGTCTTCGCGAAAGGCAACCTCGCGCCGGGCGAATTGCAGTGAGTCTTCACGGGCATTCGCGGAAAGCTCATTAACGAATGTCTGTGTGAGGTTCAGGGCAGTTTTTGCAATCTCTTCTGCCTGCGCCGCGTCAAACGATTGCACTTCAAACTCGATAATACCGGATGTTGGGTCGAACTGGGTGTGGATCCGCCTGCCCCAATAGGCCACAAAATCCTCAATCGTCGCGTCGTCCGGCAACCGCGAGAGCACGTCGATTTCTGCGGCAGAGAAATGACCGCGCAGATCCAGCTGCCGGTCGATGTCTTCCAGCAGGTCGCGCCCTTCAAGATAGCTGAGCACAACATAGGAATCCGACGTGGTTGAGCCGGTGCTGGCAAGGCCAGTCAGCGCGCCGATCCCGTCGATCCCGGCGTTCGTGTCTATGCCCCTGATCGAAAACCCTGCACGGGCGGCATAGCGATCTGTTGCGATGGTAGTGTAGTAAATCGCCGCCAGCATGAATGGCAGCACCACGCAAAGCACGAATGAGAGCGCGAGCTTGCTCGGGGCCCGCCTTCGTTTGGGAGGCGCGGCCTCTTTGACAGCTTCATTGCTGAGCGTCAGGACCTTGCCGGTATTGGCAGGTTTCGTGTCACTTTGCGCCGCGGTCATGACTGCACTCCGGCCACCTTGCGCCACGCGAGGATCCCTGCACGCAGGCATTTGCGCGGCAGGCTACGGGATGCGGGCCCCCGGGCGGCCAATTGAGCGAGGTGCTGGACCGCCTGCTCTGGCTGGATAAAGCAATCGCTGTCGTAGTCATAATAGCGCGGGTACGCGATTAGCGTACCGTGCGTCAGTTCATCGAGGGAAAGCTTTCGGGTCCGACGCGGGTAGTGCAGACGATCCTCGGTCAGCCCCCAGCCTGCGTAGAACGGCAGGCCATGGCAGATCACCTTTGCACCCCGCATCAACGCCTCAAACCCGAGGAGCGAGGTCATGGTATGGACCGCATCCACCTGCCCCAAGAGCTGCCCCAGTCCCACCGGCGCAGTGAGGATTTCGTCGGCAAGCTCCGCAACCCGCTCCGCTTCGCGATCCTTCGCCCGCAGGCCCGCCAAAACGTCAGGATGCGGTTTGTAAACGATGTAGGCGCCTGGATTTTCCTGCCGGACACGCGCCAGTAGCGCCATGTTGGACTGCAGGTCAGGTGAGCCATAGCGGATCGACGCATCTGTTTCGACCTGCCCCACAACCAGCAAGACGCCATCGCGGTTCGCGGGCCGGGTCCAGCTTTCCTGGCCGAGATTGTATTTGGTCAGATCAAGCGCGGTGATCTTCTTGCGCAGGTCTTGCGCCCGCTGCACAGCCGCAGCATCCAAGGTACTGTCTTGCAAGATCCGTTCCAGCCGTGAGGGCCGCGTTGCATCATAGTAGATGCCCAGATCGTCGATCACGAGTGACAGCGGGCGAACAAGATCGGCGCCCAGGCCGGAAGACCGCAGAAAACCGTCCTCTGCACGCAAAATCGTAGTGTCCTTTGCTGTTTTGGGCGCCTGTTTGCTGCCCCAGACCAGCACACCCTCTGCCGTGTCGCCAGGATGTGCCGCACTGCGGAACCGGACGGTGGAGCCTTGCAGGAAAGTCTTCACGAAGCCCCGTTTCCAGCGGGAAAACCCAATCGCTGTGATATGGGCTGGCAGCGCGTGCCTCAGATGACGCTGCAACCCGATGTGGGCAAAGGCCTGTTCCGGGGTCGTCTTTTGCCCCGTCACAGGGTCGAGGTACTGCGGATAGGCGACGAGTGTGGCGTGGATGATCTGCGAAAGCGTCACCTTTGACCGCCGCGTGGGTGGTGGCAAATCATCCTCCGTCACCCCCCAACCCGCATAGAACGGCATCCCGAAACAGCGCACGGGCTTACCCCAGACAAGTGCCTCGAACCCCAACTGCGAAGTGACGGTGTAGACAGCCGCCGCGCTTTCCAACAGCCGGACCGGATGCACCGGCTCTGTGATCACACGAACACGTGGTTCCTTTGCAAGCGCGGTAAGGTCGAAATGCCCCTTGTTCGGCGATGCCGCCGCATCTGGATGCATTTTCAGGATCACCTCATGCCCCGGATACTCTGCCAATGCGGCAGAGAGCATCTGCTGAAAGCACACCGCATCCGCCATGCCGTAACTGATCGAGGCGTCACCTGGTGTCTGGTCGACCACAAGGACGAATGGGCGCTCAAGCGGCCCCGCATATTCCGGCTGGGCGTTGTACTTTGAGAGCCGCATCGCGCGCCACTGCTGCGCGATGCTATCGGCGCGGGCCGCCCCCTCCGTGGTCAGGGGCTGCGCGATCAGGGCCTCCAACCGGGATAGCCCATGCGCATCGTAGTGGACCCCGGTATCGTCCATGACATAAGACACGCTGCGGTCCTTGCGGCCCACCGAGCGAAGAAAACCGTCCTCCATCAGGCACAGCGGGATACCTGTTTTGTCGGCAAAGGCTTGGGCGCGCCGCCCCGACCATTTGCGCCCCCAGCCAATGACTTGTTCTGGTGTGCTGTTGTAAAGCCTGCTCCAGAACATCGGACGGGCGCCTGTCAGTGTCGCGACGCCCGGGTCGCGTGTGAGCACCAAAGACATCGCTGCATTGCGCGGGCGGCGCCCTGCCGCGATGGCGCGCGCCATCTCTTGCAGCCACATCGGCACAAAACGCAGGCGCACAGCCAACCGGCTGAAAAGCCGGTGTGCCCATGCGTCTTGGCGCGTGATCGACGTTGGCATGCCATTGTCCTTGTCTTGCCCGGCCAGACCAGTGGAGCCGGGCGGCGTTGCGCGTTACTCGGTCAGATTGGAGACACCGGAAACGGTTCCAATCAGGGGTGAAAAGAGGATTGAAACGATGCGCTCGAAATCAGCGGCCTCCGCCGAGGCAACATAGGTGATATCGTCAGGGGCAAGACGGAACTGCCCCGCAAGCAAGAGCGCGTCAGGGCGCGAAAAATCCAGCCGGTAGGCCGTCGCCAGATCATCCTGCCCCCCGTCAGAGGGGCGAAAGACAAAGGCCGACCGCGCTTGCGCCACCCGTTCATTCAGGCCGCCAACCTCAGCCAGAAGATAGGCAAGCGTCGCCTCCTGTTGCGGGATCTCGATGTTGCTGGGGCGGATAACACCGCCATAGACCGCGAAACGGCGGGGGTGCATGGCCACGGTGACGATGTCGCCTTGTTCGATGACGATGTTATTGGCAGGCACATCAACGATATTCGCAAGGGTCACGCTGGCCTGCGTCCCTTGGCGTTGCACTGTCACGGCGGCCTCCCAAGGGGGGCCGGACGCGCCCCCTGCCTGCGCAATCAGGTCAAGGATCCGTAGCCCTTGTGCAGGCACTGCGATCAGGCCGGGACTCCGCACAGCACCCAGAACAACGGCTGACTGTGCCTCTGACCTTGTGATCGTGATTGCGACCTCGGGTTCAATCGCCTTGCCGCGGTAGCGGTCGAGCAGAACATCCCGCAACCCAGACGCGGTCAGCCCACGGGCGACGACACCGCCCGCATAAGGGACATTGATCTGACCGGAGTTTGCGACGGTCACGTCGACGACAGTCTCGCGCTGTCCGGCCGTGGCGAAAAGCCCGCTGTCGGCCACTTCCCAGATGCGGATTTGCAAACGGTCGCCGGCTGCAATGGGTCGGTCGGTGCTACGCAACGATGCGTGGCGCCAAGATGCAGGGAAACGCTCGGTGACTGTGTTGGGGGGCGGCAACGTCTCTGCCGTGATATCGATCACCTCAAACGGGACGATATCGGCGCGGGTACCCTCCTCACCGACGGCGCCGTTTTCGATAACCGCGGCCTCCGGGCCGAAAGAAGGCGCAATGGCACATCCGCCCAGCGCAGCAAGCCATAGCGCCGCCGTCAGCCGTGACGCCCGCGGGCCGTTAGTGCAAGCCGTTTGCATACCCTTGTCCCACCCCATCCCCCGACGCTGTTCCTTCGATCGCGTTCAGCTTGTCTGCAATTCCGCGAATGGCAGCCTTGCGCCCCCTGGCGTTGTAAAAGTCCCCCGGCAACAAACACTGGGCGCGCAGTTCGGACAGGAAACTGTCAATGACATGCTGTGGCTTGCTTTGGCGTGCCTGAAAGAAACTTGCGATGTCCCCCTCGGACTCACCCAGTGTGACGATGCTGTCATGCCGGTAGACCGCATCGCCCAGCACAAGCACGGGTTTGCGGCTATGCAACGCCGAAAAGGCCGAGGTGGAGTTGATGACGATCATGCCACTGGAGTCGCGGGCAAGCTCGCCGATGCGACCGGAATGCAGAACAATCACACGTGTTTCATCAAACCCCAGCGCCCGCGCCCGGCGCATGATCTGTTGTTTCAATTTGCGGCCGCCCAGTTCCAACGGGTGCAGCTTGAAAACAATCTGATCGATATTTCCGTTGAATGCCTGCGATCGCAGAACACTGTCGATCAAACGCTTGGTGCTCCATCCGCGGGCAGCCGCTTGCAGTTGGCTGTCGCTTGAGACCTGCAAAGGCACCAGCACATAACCCGGGCGAAGACCGAGGCGACGCAGTTGCGGTTTTTCAAGGACATGCGCGACAAGCCGGGTAGTGGCATGGCTGATCCAACTGCTGACCAGTTGTCGCAGCGGCGTGTGATCGCGATGGAAAAGCGCGGCCTCATCCGGAGTCGATAGCCCCTCCCGCAGAAGGTAATAAAGGGTCGCCCAGACCCGCATGCTCCAGAAAGCGGCGCCCCGGAGCGGTAAAGGTGTCGCTGGTTCAGCAGCGCCTGACATGGCACTGCCGCCCATCAGAAATGGCGAATGTTCGTTGTTGCCGCCGCTTTCACAGGTGATGAAACCTGTGCGCAGATAGCCTTCTTCGAGGCTGATCACCGGGACGTCAAAGTCTTTCGCGGCACTGCGCGCCACGACATGCACTGGTCGGTTGCAACCGAAAAGCACAATGGCTTTCGGTGGATCCTTAAGGAAAGCGGTGAAGAGCCACATTTCCCAGGTGGCAAGTGTGCCGTTGAAACTGCTGCTGTTTTTGCCGCGGGGTGCCATCAACCGGTCTGCGGCATTGAAAAGAACGCGATGCGTGCTTTGGCCCTGTGCCTCGAGCGTTTTCTGCAATTCTGCAAAAAACGGGCCGACCGGGCCTTGCAGCAAAAGCACGTGACGATCATCCGGCTGTGATTGGGACGGTCCAAAGGCATCACCCAAAAGCGGGATGTCAAACTGCGCGTCACTGACCGCCAATCTGTTCATGGCGCCGCCTGCATGAAGGCTAGCCCGTCGGTGTGACGTCGCGGTGATGTCGGCGCAGTGCAGGATGCGCGCGGAAGCGACGAGGTGTTCTGGGAGTCTTCCATGTGTCGCATCGCATCCCTTCTGGAAAGACTGACCGCAAACTCATCCCCTTGATTGGCGAAGGAACTTAAGATTCGATGAAACTTGGCGCTTTTTTGGTTTTGTTGCCGACAGAGCGGCGCCCCATCCATCATCCTTGGTCGCGCAAATGCTTTGCCTATCGCACCAAATCACGTCCCAGCCTGCGCACGTTCGGGTTTTTGGAATCCCCGAAAAACGCCTGTGGATCGCGGTCAAACTTTTGCAGCAGGCGCTCCTTACACGTCCATTTTACGCCCAGCCGCACCCACTCTTGCGGGACTCGCAGGCGGACACCGCGCAACACGGCACTCTGGGCGGGCCCGGCGACCCCATCCAGCCGCCGTGCACCCTCGCGCCAAAGCCCGCCCGACGAGCGGCCCTGCGCATCAGTTTCGATCAGACGCTTTGGGCGATGCCCTGAATAGGCATTGTCAAAGACGAGCGGGGCCAGCAGGCGTGCCTCTGCCTTTGTGGGATGCGCCATGACCTCGCTGAAGAAATGCAGCAGGGCTTGCGGATTGACCTCGATCAGGTGGCTGAAGTCCTTCGTCTTCTGATGCCACGTGCGGGCAAAGGTCATGGCGCCAGTGTGCAGATGTGTCACGAGTTCAGTATGCTTCAGATCAACATTCGGCTCGCGCAGCGGCATCACCTTACCGCGCTCCATCCGGTAGCCTGCAGCACTGCTTGCACTTTCATTGACCATCGTCTCGAAGGCCAGATTGTAATTCAGGAACGGTTCAAAATCCTTGATCTGTGGGATCAGGCGATCAGCATAAAATGCCTTGCAATTGGAGATCGGATCACTGCCCCGCAGATCGCCGTAGCTGGCAAAGAAGCGTGAGATCAAAGGCTCTGCAAAGAAGCCCTGCACGCGGCGTGTCAGGGTGCCTTTGTACCCCAGATCAACCGCCAGCATGCGTTGCGTCGGGTCGCAGCTCCACTGTTGGAGACCCTCGCGAAACACATCCTGCCGCCGGGTAAGACGCGCAGCATAGGCCGCCCAATGTCGCCGGGCGCTGTCCATCGCCACGTGATAGATAGCGTAGTTTGGCAAATCACAGACCCGCAGAGTGTCGATGTGCGCGGATGTCCATTGCGTGAGGGCTTTAAGATCAATCTCTTCCGGCAAAAGCATGAACCGGCGTTCCAGGAGTTCCTTGAAGGACCCCCTGACATCGAAATCATCAAATTTGACGCGCCAGAGGTCTTCGACATGGTAGATATCCAACCCGATTGCAGCATTGCGCGAAATCGGAATGTAGCAGGTCGAAATCCCCTTCTGTCGCAGCTCTTCACCAAAGCAGTCCTGCAGGATGCGGTGGGCGAGCACCGTGTCGCGCCCGAAAAGCATGATCTGGCAACAGCCTGTCCCCTTGGCCTCATCAAGGAGCCACCGCGCAAAATGATACATCGGCGGCCCAAGTGTCAGGAAACCAAGCTGTTCCTCTGTTGTGATCAGCCCGGCATCGGCCCCAGGCCCGCCGCCGCGATCATCCAGATAGCACCCTGCAAAACACGACAGAACCGCGCCGAGGAAAACGGACTTTCGCATCACCGGTGCGGACAAAGGCCTGTCGCGGCAATGCCCGAGGGCGCGTGACGGCAGCGACGGCAGGTGGCGCGCCTGCCATCCTGCCTCTTGCGCCATACGGACATCGCCGTGCGGGTTATCCCCCACGTGCAGCGTCGCCTCAGGCACGACCCTGGCATCCTGTGCGACATGAGCAAAGAGCGCACCGCTATGTTTCTTCAGTCCGACCTCGCTTGAGACATAAAGCGCAGACCACCCGCCGTATCCGCAATTTCGCAAAACCTTTTCGACGAAATCCATCCCGTGAATGAAGTCTGAAATGATGATGATCCGTTGCCCTTGCGCCTGCGCCTGTTCGTAAAGACGTCGACCGCCCGGGCGTGGCTGCAAAACGGCAAGCTCCATCTCTTGTTCGAGGGCGATCAGCTGCACCTGCTGGGATGGCGACAACGCAAAATCCGCAGCCAGACGCGCGTAGACCTCTTTGATCGTGATTTCTTCCCTGCCGCTGCCCTTGTCCTGTAGCGCGAAGGAAGACGCCTTCTCAGCCGCCTGCCGGAGAGCCACGAAACCGTCGATCAACGTGGCGGGCAGTGTATTGGCCATGTCGCGCCGCATGTGCCCCTGCATCAGGACGAAAACGTCCGGTGGTGTCAGCACCGTCCGGTAAACAAGCGTGTCGAAAACATCGAAGGAGACGGTTGCGTGCGCGGCGGTCGCCACAGGATAGACCCGATCATCCAGCGCATCCCGCGCAAAACCCTCAAACCTTTCACGCGATCGGTCGAGACTGGCGTGTTGCAGGAGTGTTTCGCTGGTGTTCCCAGTCTCTGCAACGTCTGGAAAAACATCGACATCCTTTTGGTTCCGACGCTCTTTGAACCGATCCAGCAGATCGGCTAGATAGCCAGGCTCCGTCAGAAGGCGGTCTTTCAGAAAACAAGTTCTTTCCAGATATTGCTCCAGCAGCCCATCGACGTTTCGTGCATTCAGCCTGGCAAGATCACTGATCTGATCGCTATCCGCGACGCACTTAAGGTGTGAGACTGCGGGCGACAGCAAGGGCCTGCCATACAGTTTTGCCTGCAGGCCCAGAGTGCTGGAGACTGACACCATGTTCCGGGTGTAAGGCACGAGGTACTGTGTGAAATTGTCGAGGCCCTCGAAGCGTGTGTCATAGACCAGCCGCGGCATCGCTTCGCGCCAACTGGCGATGTTTTCCTGCCGGATCAGCCGCTCTTCGACGAAGGTGCCGGTGTATTGTGTGAAGATCAAAGGGGACTGTCCCGGCACCTGCGCATCAGTCGCCCCCATCAGCGCAGTCTGTGTGCTGAAGTAGCTGGTGTCGTACCAGGCAAAGTAGCTGGAGATCTGGAGCGGAACAAGCGTCGCCGCCGCCAAATCGGTGCCGCCTGTCAGTTTCCGGAACCGTTCCTCGATATCGAGGCTTTCGAAATGCGCTGAAAACGAGGTCCGCAGATCAGAAACCGTTGTTCGTGCGGCACTGCCCTCAGGATCGGCGTCCGCAAGCCAGGATCGCCCATAGATGCCGTGCGGATCAAAGGCGATCATCGCCGGATAAGGGGGCCGCATGAAGATCGATGGCGTCAGATCAAGCACAAGGCTTTCAGGGAACACCGCGCGGAAGATATCGCTGGGGCTTTCCCAGACCAGAATGATGTCGGGCCGCCAATCACCCAGCGCGGACCTGAGGTTGTTGGCAAACCGGTGCTTTTCCGCCTTTTCCAGCGGCGCACCGTAAGAGCGGATCATGATCTCGGGGTCGCTGTCATGTCCGGTGTAGGTGGTGAGCCTGATCTTTGACCCCCGTGCTAGCACCCCCGATTTTCGCAGGCGCCCACAAATATATGGATTGGCAAGCAGCCTGACGTTGATGCCATCCTCTTCTGCCAAGCGCGCGGCCAGCGGATGCAGCGTTCCGGTATAGGTGCCCAGCCGGAAATCTTCGCGGCCGCAGTCGCTACCAAGGTTCGACAAGAGCAGCACGTTTTTGAAGTTTCGCATGCGGTCCCCGTTCACCCCACGAACGGGCGGTGCGGACGCCAGAAGTACAGTGTCGGATGCATCATCTTTTGCATGCGCCGGCGCAGGCTGCGATTTTCCGGCTTCAACTTATGGGCAACGCTCAGCTGACCGATCGCGTTGGCGCGTTCCCCTTGCGCGAACAAGGCTTCGGCAAAGAGACGGCGCAGGTTCGCGTTCTGCGGCATCAGGGAGACGCATTTTTCGTAGGCCGCGATAGCCTCTCCATAGCTGCCCCGGCGCATGTGGTTGCGTGCCACAGTTCTTGCCGCTTCCACCGTCTTGCGCGGGGTTTGGGCGGGCGCAGGCGCCGGTGCTGGCATTGGTTTTGGCACGGTCGCCGCAGCTTTCTGGGACTTATCTAGGCGCGGCTGCATCGCCCGATGCAGACAGGCGGTGACGTGAATAGCCTCCCTCTGCAGGATTTCGGCGCGCGGCGGCGTCAGCGGGGCCGGGTCAAACGGTGCATCCACGACCACTGCATCGAACAGATCTGACCATTGCGCCGCGACATCAGTGTTGTTGAAGGACCGGAAGTGATCCTGACCTGCTTTGCCCATTTGACGCCGCACCGCCGGATCAGACGCCAACAGCGACAGCTTTTGCACGAACCCTGCTGTATCCCCCTGCGGCACCTGAAAACCATCCACCCCGTCCCGCAATTTGGTGTTCTGGAAAAGCTCGAAGGCGACAATCGGCAGCTGATGCGCCTTTGCCTCGACAAATGTCAGCGGATCCCCCTCAAAGTCAGACAGGCTGGCAAAGATGGCGCTCTTGCGGAAATGCGGTGTGGGATCATCTAGATGCCCGAGGAATTGCACGCGATCCGCGATCGCCGTTTTATTCAGTTCCGCCTCAATACCCTGCCGCAGATATCCGTCGCCAAGAACCGAGATCGACCAGTCTGGATGAGCTCTCAGGAATGGCACCGCCACATCAACGATACGGTCCATGCGCTTTTGCGGGTCGAAGCGCCCGACGATCAAGACCTTCTTTTCCTTCGTCACTATCCCGCCCTCTGTCGCCAAGGTGGGAACCGGGTTCAGGATCACCTGGTGGCGCGACTTCGGATAGTGGGTGGCAAAATGCCAACGGTCATAATCGCTTAGCAGCACGACACGGTCCGCGACCTCTGCCACTTCGGCCCGCAAGGCGTGCAGCTCTGGCCGGGCAAGGTACATGGGAAAGAAGAAACTGTTATGCTCCCAATAGACCACCGGGATGCCGACGATCTTCTTGATCAGGGGAATAGCGGTGAGCGCGGCTGGCCGCCAATGCATCGGGTTGACGAAAACGTCGATGGGGTTTGCCTTGTGGTAGGCAAAGACGGCCTGTGCCAGCTTGCGGTCGGCGTCGGGCACCTGATCACCGATGGCCCCGATCTCGATCACCTCGCAGTTCTCTGCAAGTGGAAATTCGTTGTCCACCCGACGCTCTACGAAAATGACCCAATGGGTGTCCGGCATCATGTTGATAAGGCGTCGCACCACCTGCTGGGTGCCGCCGATAGCGAAGTGATCCAACACGGTTGCGACGGTGCGCCTCTTGGAAACCATAGTGCGTGCTGGCGCCGGTGGTTCCATGATTGCGGGTTCAGCCAGTGAAAGCGGTGCCGACCTCCAATGTGTCTGCAAATACCTCTCTGGTTTTGAGATCCTGTCCGGAAGCGGCCGCGGTTCATAGTGCGCCAGCAGGGTTTCCGGGGGAGCAATGAGGGGCAGTTCACCGTCCGATGCGTTCAAGACGTTGTCCAGATAAGTCTTCAGCCATGGGGTGGTGTAGAGCGCCAAGGGGACCGAATAGCGCGCGATCAGGTCGAGGATTTGCAAATCGCGCGAGGGCGGCGGCACGCCGTGTTCCACCGATGAAACGAACGCCGACAAGTCTTTTGCCGCATTCAGCTTGGCGTAGCTCGAGGTGCCGAGGCTGTGCGTCGGTAGCCCAATCACATGGGCGTTCAACAGAACCGTTGATGAGATCCCGATCACCGCATCGACAATCGGCAGACACAACACCGAAGGCGAGTAGAGCGATTGTAGCGCTGATGAGTAGATAACGTTCGGGTAGGTTTCCTGCAGGTACTGATGCTGGGCCGCCGTCAGTTGCGGGAAATTGGGATGTTCGCTGAGCAGGAGGGCGGAGCCTGCTGGCACCGTAGCCGCAATATGCTCCACCAGTTCAAAGGCGCTGGGGAACTGCGCCTTGTCGGCGGATCGGCCCATCGGTTGTGCGACGACGAGATAGATCTTTTCCCATTTGGCCCTCAGCCCGTGCAGATCGCTGAGACCACTGTAGTACCTGGCTGAAAACGCGCTGATCATGTTTCTGATCCCCTCAAGAATTGGCATGTAGCCAGCAAGCGCATCTGCCTGCGCCGAGAGATCGTCAGCCGTCTTGCGGCCAATGTAGGAACCGTCTGCAAAGCTCCCAAATGGGTCGAAGGAATGGAATTGTCGAAACGGCAAATGGCACACCAAACCCGTCTCGAAGAACAGCACTTTGGCGGTGGGAAAAAGCGCTTTCAGGAACTGCGTTTCGCTGAAGAACGACAGGACGATGTCGTAGTTATCCGTCAGCCCGTGGTCTTTCAGCATCTCTCGCATATCAGGGACAGACGATGCTGGCGCCATGGTGCCGTCGAAGACTGCGGCAGCCTGCGTGTATGACCCAGCGCCGACGTCCAGAAAGAACGAGGTGGGGAGCGCGTGTACCCTTCGGCACTTTGCAAAGACATCTGATCGTTGCTCGCGCATTTTGCGCGCGGCCCTGTCGGAGGTAAACACTTCAACCTGCACGCCTTCGGTGGCAAGCGCGCCTGCGATCCCGGCCAGTTTGTCCACCGCCCCCACCGCCAGATCCAGCGGAATGCCATGCGCGTGAAAGGGCGACACGTAAAGGAGGATGCGTCTGAGCTGCTTTTGGGGCATTACAACCTCTGCGTTACGATCTTGCCGTCGACACTGGCAACTTTGGTCAAACCGTTGTTGTCGAACACCAGATCGCGGCTCTCCAAAAGCTCTGCAATGGCGGGTGGCGCGAATGCGTAGCTGAGCAAATCGGTTGGGCTGATTTCAACATGATCCAGCGTGTTGCCATAGGCCGCGATGAAACTGTCCGCCGCATCGCAGATGCCGTGATGAAGGGCGTTCAGCGTTTCACTGTTATGCGACTGGAGCGTCAGGTCTTCAGTTTCCACGACCGGTTGCCCGTCGACGGTGTAGCACCGGCGGCTTGCCGTGCTGGGGTCGCTCAACAAAAGCTCCAGCAAGAGCGCGTGTTCGGCGGTAGTGAAAGGATGCGTATCGCGGGTGTTGCTTATCTGCCCCAGGAAGCTGTGTCTCCGGTACCGGCTGTCATGCCATGCGACGCGCGCCTCATGATGGGCAAGAGTGACCAGATGGCTGGAAAGCTGCATATTGTGACCGCACTCCGCCAGCGCGGTCGCGGCAGAGTGGAAATAGCCAATATCCCAGATCGCTGTTTTCGCCGGATCCGTGGCGGTCAGATGCGCAAGCGCGCGATTGCGCCTTTCGGCTAATGCATCACCAATGATGGGCCAAACCTGATCAACCATGGTGCGCATGCCATGGGCCGTCTGGTCCGCGAGTGGGGTAATCAACAGACCCTGATCAACCGCCACGGTTTCTGAGAGCTGGGTGAGGAGCGCGTCTGGCGACCCGCCCATCAATCCAGCCAGATGATCGATCAGGCTGCCCTGCTTTTGTTGCGCCACCTGCAGCGACAGCAGCCGTTGCAAATCGTCCTGGCCCTGAACGGAGAGCAATTGAAGCACAGCGCGTGAGACGTTGAGGTCCGCGACAGTAATGCCCTGCCCGCGTTGGGCGGCGATCCGCTCAAACACAGTCTTGGCAACATGCCCGTCCCTTGTGGCGAAGAGGACCCTGTCAATGCCGATCGCGCTGCAGCGGCGGAACAGGTCATCCATCGCGAAATAGACAAAGGCGCCCATGCGCAACCGACCGTAAAGATAGGGATCACGGTCAAAAACCGTTCCTTTGCTTATCCGGAATAGCGGGTCCTGAAATGTCACGTCGATCTGACAGCCCACGAAGCTGCGCAATCCGAGACTAACCTGAGGGGCAGATTTCATGGCCGGGCCACTCGGCCAAAGCTTTGTCTCGCCAGCATAGGCAGCTGTGGCCTTGGCCGTGTAGAGCGTTTGCAGCCCGTGGGCCGCGGCGGCGTCAATGTCAGAGCACTTGTTGTCCCCGATATGCAGGATCTGGTCGGCCTGAATGTTGTGCGATTTGAGCGCGTCCAGCAGGACGTCATAAAGGCGCCCGGTGCGTTTCTGGACCATATGGGCACTCGAAACCCAGAGCCGGAACACAGTGTCGTACCCTTGCGAGGCCAGGACCTCTGACAGGAAATCGGGCGGCAGATACATATCCGAGACGACGATCACTTTCTTCCCGAGCGCCACAGCGCGGTGATAGATCTGCTGCACACCTTTGCGCGGTTTCAGAAACTGGCGTTCCAGGGCAAGTTCGGCGGATTGGACGGCCTGCCGCTGCGTTGGGCCAAGCGCCATCATCGGCGCAAGACAATCGTAGATCTCATAAAACGTGATATCGCCCAGCCCCTTTTTGTGGGCGATCTGGCGCGCCTGCGCCTCTGCCTTCCGGCGAAGTGCTGCAAATCCGGAAAACAGCAACCCGTGCCGTGCGACCAGCTGCATCTGCAGGATGTCAAAGACATCGTCCGGCATCAGGGTCGGACGCGACAAAAGTGTGTCGAAGATATCGAAGGACACGACCATGATGTTCGGATCATCCAGCCGCGCGAACGCCTCTTGCAGCTCGAAGCTTCTACCGCCTGCCGGATCGGGTGGCGCCTGTCCCGGCACGTTTCGTTTCTGGCAAACGGCCAGCCACCATTCAGCAGGCTCTGGCGTCGGCAGACCTGTTTCAACCGGCGCAAAGCAGGCGTCATGTGCGGCCCATTTTCCCGCCGTGTTGATACGGTTGCCAATTTGCCGCAGCATCGTCCGGATCGACAGATGGGTAGAAAGGGTCGCCCGGTAGACATCCCAGTCAAAGACCCTGACGTGCCATGGGTTTTCGTCGATCCCCTCTTCGTTGACCCATGCGTTTGGAACCGAGGAGACCATGACACCCTGCGGCCGAAGCACCCTGTTCGCCTCGCAAAGTATGTCTTCGACATCAACGACATGCTCCAGCCCTTCAAACATGACAATCGCGTCGAGGCTTTCCGTCTCAAGACCTCGCAGGTGGGAAAGGATATCGTCTTGCGTGAAGGCAATCCCGTCGGCCTGCCCAAAGACATCGGACGCATAGGCGATGGCGTTTGCGTCGATATCGACACCAGTTGTCAAGGCCGCCTGCGACAGGACGGACAGCATCTTGGTGCCGTATCCCATGCCGCTGCAGGCATCCAAGATAGCCCCGCCCGGACCCACCGCATCAAGGATGCAATTTGCGGCAAAGTGATAGCGGACGAGGTGGGCATCGCTGCGCGGTCCCGCCTCGCGCAGCATGTCCATGTGCAAATCACGGGTCTCGGCCAAATGCGCCGGGTCACGGTTTGCAAAGCTCTCTGGCAATTGCTCATAGCAGCCAAAATGGCGTCCAAACTCGGCTGGACGCTGTGTTGCTGGCCCGGAGAGCGCGCAATAGGCGGCATGCTTGCGCAGGCCCGTCTTGAAGAGCGCGCGTTCCAACTGGATCCAGTAGGACGAAACCGCGTTCACGGGGCCGTCGCCCTTGCTACGCACATCCGTTATGACCACAGGAAAGAAGCGCCCGCTGATCTCCTTGGCCAGTGTGGCAATGTCCCGATGCGCAACATCATCGACCTCAAGTCGCAGCAGTTGCCGTTTCTCAATCTCTGGAAAGGCCTGACCAAGCGCATCAGCGAGGCTTGTCTTCACCAAGCCGCCGCGAAAAACCCATTGCAGCCCATCCCCGCCGCTGCGGACGCGCACCGTGATCCGTTCGAGGGCGGGCGCATACCGCGCATCCCACTCATCGCATGACAAGGTCTGAAACTCGCGCCCGGCAAATGCAGCTTCAGGCTGCTTGCGCGGTGTCACGGCATCCAGCAAAGCCTTGAAGTTCTTGCGCGGGCTCGCTGTCACGACCCAAGCCTCTGGATATCGTCAGGTGAGATGACAAGGCGCAGTTTTCGCGGCACCAAACAGATAAGGAGGCACAATCCTTCAAATGCACTGAAACTGCGTTTCATTCGTCCCGTCCCCCTATCGCCCGACGCTTCCGCATTAGACACGCGATGCCAGCAACGACCGAACCCAGAGGTCAAAGCCGACGGGTCAGGTCATTCAATAGAATTAGACGGAACGAGGTTGCCAAATGGTTACCGGAGCCAAAGCATGCGTGATCATTCTTGGCGCGCATATTGCGTGGCGGCTGAAAAATGGTGTGGGCTTCGCCCCGGTTTCAGTTTCCCGGGCTGCCTGCGGCGGCTTCTGCAATTGCTTCCACGGCGGCGCCAAACGCCGCGATGAAAGAGGCCTCCGCCCCACCCCGCGCCATTGGGTCAAAGACCACATTGCGCAGGCCGAGCGCGGCGGTCGCTGCCATCGCCTCGTCTGTCGGCGCTGCCTCCCAGATCAGGACCTCTGCACCGGTGTTCGCAATCAACGCTGAAAGGTCGGAAAGTTCTTCTGCCGTTGGTGTCGCTCCCGCCTCCCACTCCAGCGAAGTGATCTGCAGGTCATAGCGGCGGGCAAAATACTGGTAGCGCGGATGGGTTGCGATCATGGCGACCTCTGTCGCGGCACCTAGCGTTTCGGCGGCGGCTTCATCCAGCGCGGCAAGCTCTGCCTGCAACGCGCCAAGCCGGGCATCGACATCACCAGCATCAACCAGATCACGGGCCTTGATCGCGGTCGCCATAGCCTCTGCCTGCGCGGCGGCAAGTGTCGGATCAAGCCATGTGTAGGCTGCCAACCCTTCATGAGAATGCTCGCCCCCGTCGCCGTGGCTGTGCGTGATGCTTTCGGTGACGATGAAATGCGCTTCGATGGCCGCAGACGTGTTCACGGTCTTGGAACGCGGCAGTGACACGCGATCCACCCATGTCGTGAAACCTGCCCCATTGAGCAGGATCAGATCGGCAGACTGAATGGTGCTGATGTCAGAGATCGCGGGCCGCCAGAACGACGGATCGACATCCGCTGGCACCGGAAAGATCACGTCAGCATCATCCGCCAACAGCGCTTCGGCCATGTATCGCAGCGCTGCGTTTACAGTCACAACCTGCGGACGGTCTTGCGCGGCCAGAGCAGAACCGGAAGCGGCCATCCCAGCGACGAGTATCAATCCCCTGATCAAACGCATTCTGCTAGCTCTGACAATTTTTGGCGATGTCTTCAGGCGTCAGCAGCCAGTAGTTGTCATGGCCCCCGGTATCCACCTCGATCACGAGACCGCCGGAATGGTCCACGCTTTCCAGCGGGATCGTGGCGGTGCCATCTGTTTCCAAAGTCAGCGTCGTGAGCAGCGTGTTCTCGCCGTCGAGAACGCGGACCTCACCTTGCTGGGCAACATTGCCGTTGGAAAACTTCGCCTCAACCGTCACCAGATCGCAGTCGGTGGAGGCAAAGACAATCAGACCATGCGCCGCCGCACCCATGGGTGCGGCGATCAGCGTTGCGGCAAGGGCAGCGTGACGGATCACTGGCCGGTCGATTCTTCGAAGTGGACCCAGATGACGGCACCAAGCTCCACCGCTTTGTCCTCTCCCGACTCTTCCTCGACGATCGTGTAGTCCGCCGTGTTGAGCGCGGCAAAGCCCCACCAGCCATCGGAAGGCGGCGCATATGTAAACACACCGTCAGCGTCGGCCTTGACCGTCTGCGTGATCATCAGTTCATCCGGCACGGTGGCCCCCACTCCGTTATTGAAGAATTCCACTTCAACCTCGGCATAGGGCACAGGCGCGCCATCCATCTTGACGATGCCCTGGAACACGTTGTGTTCCCATAGGCCGAAAGGCTTGGACAGTGGCACAATCTCGGTTTTCAGACCCAGTTCGGTATCCCATCCTTCGTCGTCGCCATAGGCAGTCACATAGGTCTTGGTGTAGTGGATGATGAAGGCGTCCTCGGCAGGTTCCCAGTAGGGCTGAGGCTCCATCGCGAAGATGTAGGTGCCGGGGCGGTCAAGTGCGTAGTCAAGGGTATAGCCCTGATCATCCATGATCGTGGCCGACTGCAGATCGCCCAAAAGGTCGGTCGTTTCACCCTCATGGATCACGGAAAAGGCGACCGGCGTATCCAGCATCATCCCGTCCATCTCAAACGGGTGAGAGAAGGACATTGTCAGCGCAACACTGCGCCCGTCTTCCTGGCTGATCATTGGATCGTTCGCGATGATCATGCCGTAATGCGCAAAAGCCGGTGAGACGGCGATCAGGCTTGCGAGCGACGCGGTAGCGAAGTGACGTTTCGTGCATACTCCTGTTGGTTATGTGCCGAGGGTCAGCAGCCAGCCGACCCAAGCCTCGGCGTTTCTGGACACAATTCCTGCGCCAACGATGGCAATAGACGCCGCGATTAACAATAGCGTAACAGTCTCTGCCGCCAGGAGACGCATCACCATTCCGCGACGCGCCCCGAGTTTGACCGCCGTGGCGATTTCGCGGGCCCGCAGGCGGTAGCTGAGGAACACCGCAAGGCAGATGGCGGCAAGGGCCGCGATGGCGATGATGGCGGTCACGACATCCAAGAGAGATTTGATCCGAAAGATCCGGTCAACAAGGCCCTGGATCACGCCAGCCGGTTCGATCAACTGGGTTGGAAGCTCGCTATCCAGATAGCGGCCTTTTAGTATGGTCCCGGAACGCGTGTCATTCGGCACAACGATCACGGCAGAGGTCGGGAAATCATCCTGACTGCCGTGGAAATGGAAGCTCTCGATATTGTCTTCAGTAATCCGCTGGTACTGAACCACGGCAGCATTGGCGAGTGCCGCAGTGCCGGCCGCCACATCGGCCGCGGTGACAACATCCTCATGCCCGTGGCCGATCGCCTGAATGACCCACGCGGTCTTTATGTCGACAAAGATTGCCTGATCATCGGGGGAGTTTGTCGGGGCCAAGACACCGACAATCGGCATCTCAAGCGGGTAGACACCGTCAATATCAAAGAGGTTCTCGGGGGAAGAGACGAGCGCATCCCCAACCGTCTTGCCAAGTGTCCGCGCTACATCGGCGCCAACAACGGCATCACCAAGGAGCGATAGCCCGCGTCCTTCGGTCACCGTCAAATCTCGGAAATCAAAGTAATCCAGCGAAGTCCCGACAATTCGGAAATCACCCGAAGAAAACGCCGTGTGCACGGGGATGGGAATGCCAAGGCCGCTGTCCCAGACAGCCTCAACCTCGCGCATCGGGACGGGGTCTGGCCGTTCGTCGGAGAAGTAGAGAGCCGACATTGTCAGGTCGAGTTCCGACCCGCGGCTGCCCAAAATAAGCGGTGTCGCCTCCCCCCGCGCGACCAAGGCGCGCTCGCTGGTGGAAAGCAGGATCTGCGTGGCAATGGGCACAAACAAGATCAGCGCCGCCACCAGTGTCAGGATCAGGCTGCGCGCCCAGTGATAGCGCAAGTAGGCATAGGCGAGGAAAAGCGCGTTCATGCGGGTACGCTTTCGCGGAACTGGGCAAAATCTACGACCCGTTCAAACCGAGGCAGCAGCTCATGATCATGGGTGACGGCGAGCACGGCGGCGCCCACTTCTGCCGCCTGATCAAACAGAAGGTCGAGAATCCTCGCCTTGCTGTCAGGGTCGAGGTTCCCTGTCGCCTCGTCCGACAGGATCAGCTTTGGCTGGGTCACAAGCGCCCGGCAGATCGCCACGCGCTGTTGTTCACCCTGGCTCAGCTGCGTCGGGTGGCGGTCGAGCTTGTCACCGATCCCACAGGCGGCTGCCAGTGTCTCTGCCCTGTCACGGGCGGCAGCATCCAACGTGAGCGCAGGTGTGATCCGGTAGGGGTAGAGGATGTTCTGGCGGGCCGAGAGGTAGTCGAGCAGCGCAAAGTCCTGAAAGACAAAGCCGATGGTGCTGGCGCGAAACTTGCGCCGCTCGGTATCCGAAAGCTGCGCCACATCCGTGCCAGACACATCAATGCGGCCCGCTTCTGGCGTCAGAATGCCCGCGATCAGGTTCAGAAGGGTTGTTTTCCCGCTGCCGCTTGGGCCGACAATCGCAACACGCTCTTTGGCGTCCAGCGCAAACTCCGACACGCGCAACCGAAACCCGGCGGCGCCATAGCCAAACACCAAATCCTCAATCCGCACCATCAGTTGACGTCCGGCGCCAGGAAGGTCTCACCCGCCATATCGCGGCTGACTTCCAGGAGTTCGAAATCGGTGATGCGCCACGCGCCCTCGATCGGGGCAATCGTAAGGTCAGCGCTGTAGGTATTGCCTCGGACGTGCAGATGTTCTGCATGGCCGACCGTGCCAATCACCTGCCAGGTCGCATCAATGTTCAGGTTCGCACCATCGCGGCTGGCCTGCGTGTTCAAGAGCTTGATTTCGTGGATCGTCTGATCCGCCTCTTCCAGACCACCACCCGCCATGGCGCCAACGCTTTCGAGGTAGAGGTATTCAAGCGCCTCATGATGGGTCACCCCCGCCAGCGTGTCATAGATCGTGGCCTCTTCGGTTTCACCGAAGGCCTTGTAGACTTCAGCAACAAGGCGGGTGTCAGGCGCCAGAACTCTGTCCGGGCATCGACAATCGTCATCGGCTCCAGCCCGGGCGCAGTGAAAGCATCCGTCTCGGAAATCTTCGGCCCAGAGCTGAGCACAAAGGCACCCGCCACAGCTGTACCACCCAGCAAAGCAGCCCCAATAATTACCGGCGTGCGCGCTATTCCCACCACTTTCGATCAAAGTTCATCGGGGCGGACAGTCTTTCAGTTTTGGACGGACTACAAGGCTGGTTCCCTCACGAATGCGTCGCTTTGGGTGGCCGATTGGCGCAGTCTGCAACTGGGTCACGCATTGCCGAGATTTATCCTGACTATTTCTATCAGAAAGGCTCGACAGGGAGAGAATCTCCCGCTACATGCTTTCCTGACAGAAACACTCATCTACAGGGAGACACCGATGAAACGCACCTCCGCCACCGCCTTTGCACTAGCTGCCAGTACGATGCTGGCAACCGACGCACTGGCAGAAACCAAGTTGAGCGGCGAGCTGAACCTCTATTCCTCGCGCCACTACGACACGGATGAGCGTCTCTACTCTGACTTCACCGAGATGACCGGCCTCACCATCAACCGGATCGAGGCGAGCGCGGACGAATTGATCGCCCGGATGCAAGCCGAAGGCGTGAACTCCCCCGCTGATATCCTGCTGACCGTCGACACCTCGCGTCTGGAGCGCGCCAAGGACGCGGGCGTGCTGCAATCGATCGAGAGCGGCATTCTGGAGGCCCGTATCCCTGCAAACCTGCAGGATGAAGACAACCAGTGGTTCGGCTTTAGCCAACGTGCGCGCATCATCTTTTACGACAAGAACGATGTCGCGAACCCGCCGATGACCTATGTGGAACTGGCCGACCCCGCGTTTGAAGGGCAAGTCTGCCACCGGTCATCCACCAACGTTTATTCGCAGACATTGCTGTCGGCGATCATTGAAAACCATGGCGAAGAGGCGGCGACCGAATGGGCCACCGGTTTCGTGAACAACTTCGCCCGCGACCCGCAAGGCGGTGATACCGATCAGCTGCGCGGACTGGTGTCCGGCGAATGCGATATCTCCATTTCCAACACCTATTACTTCGCCCGCGCGCTGCGCAAAGAGGTCGATGGGCTGGATGCAGAAGCGTTGGCTGACATTGGCTGGATCTTCCCGTCACAGAACGGCGAAGGTGCACATATGAACCTCTCCGGAGGCGGCGTGGCCGCGAATGCGCCAAACCGCGAAAACGCGATCGCTTTCCTTGAATACCTCGCCTCTGATCAGGCGCAGCAGTACTTCAGCGCCGGCAATGACGAATACCCTGCTGTGCCGGGTGTGGGCCTGTCACCCTCTGTTGCCGCATTGGGCATGTTCCGGCCCGATGCCGTTGACCTGACAGAAGTGGCCAAGAACGTGGCCACAGCCAACGCAATTTTTGCCGAGGCTGGCTGGGAATAAGTCCACTCACTTCCTACGAACGACCAGGGGGCGGTGCTGCGGTGCCGCCCCTTTTTCATGGCGCTGCGCCACCGGGTGCGCGTTTCCGCGCAGTTGAATTCTATGGCCGCGCACTAACTGTCCGATGTCGCGCAGATCAACACGCCCAAGGGATGCAACCCGCCATGTCAAAGCCTGACACGTCACTTTTGCCCCGCTCGCCTGCAGCGTTTTTTACCTGGTGCGCGGTGCTGCTGATTGCCGCCGCCCCCATGGCCTTGGCCCATGTGCGCTGGTTCGTGGAAAGCGATGCGACGGTAGAGAATTTCGAGGCGTACAACCTGACGGACCCTGCGGTTCTGACATGGATCGCCATCGTGTTCACGCTCGTCGGGATCTCTGTCGTGCTGGATATGCGCCTGCCGCGTGTCCGTGTTGTCGACAGCAAGACTCGGCATGACTTCATCGAGATTTTGCGGATTTTCACGGGTATGTCGCTCTTGCTGACGGCCTACGAGGGGGCAATCGTCGCCCCGCATCTGGAGGCCTACGGGACGTTCGGCGGAATCCTGATTGCGGCGGAGGCAATCATCGGCATTTTGTTGATTGCGAACCGCTTTGTGCGCCATGCCGCCTGTATGATGATCCTGTTGCAACTGGGATTGGCGATCCAGTTCGGGATTCTGTCCGCCTTTGAGTATTTCATCATGATCGGCATCGCGCTATTCCTGCTGATCAACAACTTGCCGACCGCGGAACTACGCGAGCAATACAAGCCATTCTCTGTCGCGATCCTGCGTATTTGCGCGGGTATCTCTCTGATCACGCTTGGGTTTTCAGAAAAGCTGTTCGGCGCGATCATGGCCGAAAGCTTCCTCGCCGCCTATCAATGGAACTTCGTGTCGGCGCTTGGGTTTGAATGGTTTACGGACCGCCTGTTCGTGCTGTCAGCCGGGTTTATGGAGGTCACATTTGGCGTGATCCTTGTGCTGGGGACCACGACGCGGCTGAACGTGCTGGCGCTTTCATTCGTGCTCGCGGCGTCCAACATCATCTTCATCCTCGAAGGCAACAATGAGGCTGCGATGGTAGAGTTCATCGGCCATATGCCCATCATTGGGGCTGCGCTCGTCTTGCTCTTGTTGGGGTATGGGCAGCGTTGGCGCGTGACCAATCTGCTGTCACGAGAACGGTTCAATCTGAACATTCGGACATTGCGGGTGCCAAGCGATGCGTAACATCTCTCTCCGCCTGCCCTACCTGATCTATCTGAGCATCGGGTGCATCTTCCTTGGGGTTCTTTTGTCACCAATCTTCCGGGGGGCACCCCCTGATCCGATCGCGGAAGAGATGCGCGAACACGCGATGATGCACGGCACCCTCGAAGTGGGGGCCGACGGCGCGCCAGAGGTCAGCATCAGCATCGCACAAGACCCGATGGATGGCTGGAACCTGACCGTTGAGACCCAGAATTTTGCATTCACGCCTGAGACAGTGAATAATGAAAACGTACCGAACACTGGGCACGCGCATCTTTACATCAACGGCGCCAAAGTGGCCCGGCTCTATGGGCCGCATTTTCACCTCCCCACCCTGCCAGAGGGGGAGCATGAGATCATGGTCAACCTGAGCTCAAACGATCATTCTTACTATCAGGTCAATGGCGCACGGATCGAGGCACGGGCGACGATCACGCAAGGCGCGGGTTCGTCATAGCGGTGCTCCGCAACTGGTGTGATGCCGCAAAGCGGTTCAGTCCGCTTGCTAAGCATCCCTTAGTGCAGAGTACCCGACTTCTGGGATCTAACCGAACGCCAAGCACCAGGTTCAGCGACCAGAGCCTCAAGCCGTGGCGCGATCTTGCCCCAGAGCAACTGAGAGACATCACCTTTGGACGACTTGGGCAAACCAGGCCAAAGATACTCCAAGGCGAGCGTCTTGGATGACCTTACAGAAAACTCCGCTGTCCAGAAATCGAGCTGCACCTGCCGCGCGACGGCCCCTGAGATCTGACGCAGTCGACGGGGATCAATCGTAACCTGCATCGGCAGGTTGGCGGCTAAAGGCGTCGGGGGATGGGTATACGCGAACGTGGCCAGTTCCACGTGCTGCCCAACAAATGCCAACCGAATACGCGGATGCTGCGCAATGTCCTGCCCTGACAACTGGCTGATAAGGTAGGTCTGCGTCTGCCAGTCAGTTTCCGTTACATGCGCCCAGTCATCCACCCCGCGGATGACAAAGACATTCTGATTGGTCTGATCATCGGCACGCTGCACCCGGAGCGGATAGTCGAGCCCGCCTTTCTCCATCGCGGTGGCAAAATGATCCGGCTCAGTCGGCCGGATGCGGATTTGTTTGCGCACCACCAGGCCATCGAGGGCGGCAAGCGCATCGCGCAGCTGCATACTGGCCAAATGCATAACGGCTGCCGGGTGATTGAAGACCGGCGCGCCTTGCGGCATCGCGCGCGCCATGGCGCGCAACGCGCCCTCAAAGGTGGTGAAATCCGCGCAGATGTTGATGGTCGGCCCTGCTGTGATCCGGGGCGCATCATCGGGGCGCGGGAACCAGAGCAGCTGCTCTTTGTGCTTGATCCCGGCCAGCGTGGCATCTGGCAGTCGCAGTTGATTGCGCAGGTTCAACAGAGGCGCGCCCTGCGCATCAACAACTGGCTGCCCCTGCCGATCATCCGGAACTCCCATGGCGAGGGTCAATGCTTGCCGCTTTGCTTTGGTCACGGTGGTCCTCTCGGTGCAATCTTTGCCGCTGCCTATCCCAGACCGGCCGCAGTGAAAACGAAAAAGCAGGTGCTGAATGTGTCAGGCGCAAAATCTGAGAGCACGAATGGGTGAAGGAATCACCCCCGGTGACACCGCCTTGAGCGCACCGCGTTCGGCCCAAAACAGCCGTGGCGCTGGCGCTTTCGAAAGCGCTTTGGTGACGGCCTCAAACACTTTCAATGTCGTTCGCGGTTTGCAAAATACAACTTTTTGAGACGTTTTTAAGTTACTGATTTGTAAATATATTTTACGCCATCCTGTTTGCACTAGCGCGCGCCATCAGAAATTTTCTCTAGCTTTGCGCGCGATTGCTGACATACTTGAGGTCGTATTTTGAGTCGACTTTTTTGAACACATAGCTTCCAATTTCAGGAGGATCTGGACCATGTCGGTGGCTTTAGCACCTGGTGTCAGAACATTTGAGCACCCCTCAGGTTTGAGCGTCGTGCGCGGCGCAGTTTCCAACAGACTTCTCGCCATCGGAATGGCGCGCAAAGGGCCGCTGGGCGTGCCCGAGAACGTGCGCAGCTACGATCAATTCGTCGAGACGTTCGGCGAAGATTTCGGCTATGGGGAATTGGCGATCCAAATGCGGCAGTTCTTTACGGCAGGTGGCAGTGATGCTGTGGTCGTGCGCGCGGCCGATGCAACCGCGCGGTCAGCGAACCTGACAGTCGATAGTGAGAGCGCAAACGGGGTGATGACAATCACGGCGGTAGATGCAGGCACGCTGGGTGACCAAATCCGCGCAGTCTTTGACTACGACACGCCGGACCCGGAACTGACCTTCAACATGACCATCTACCGAGAGACGGTCGATGCGCAGGGCCGTCTGGGCCGCGCGGATGAGGAAACTTACAGCAACCTCACGATGGATCAGGCAGCGCCCAATTTTATCGAGAACCTCGTAAACGGGACATCCGACCTCGTCACAGTCACCGTGCACGACGATCCGGCCGAACCTGTCGCAGAGGATCTTGGCGCTGACAATTCGATGCGTATTTTCAGCCAGTCAGCCATCTACTTCGCCAATGACGCAGCGTTCCAGGCCGCCATAGAGGCCATCGCGAGCCCGACCATCATGGTCGAAGTGAATGGCAACCGCACGGTAAACGTGCCTTTGGCTTTGGGCATCACAAACGGAGATACGCCGGCAACGCTTGCCGGGATCGCGCAGCAGATCAACACTACGATGATCGCGCAAAGCATCCCTGCCCGAGTCGGCGTCTCTCTTGAAGGCAACGGCGACGGTGTTGCGCTGCGGATCGCGGTTGATCCAGCGGATGACACCACGCGGTCCGTCCGCATCCTGCCGGCGGTGAGCCATGACGCGACCGCAGCTCTTGGCCTTGGCGCGACACGTGGTGGTGTCGAGATCGGGTTCTACTCTCAGTTCCGGCCTCAGATGAGCGGGCTTTCGGTGTCGCCATTCCCGGCCTCACCAGCACCTGCGACGCCGGATTTTGTGAACATCCTCGGGCTGCTGACGGGTGCTGCCGGGCCATACGATGTTGATTTCACAGATGGGACACCAAACGCCACTGTCGCAGACTTGGCATTCAACATTGCGGGTGCGGCAAACATGCTTGACGACGGGGATGCAGGTACCCCGCCATCGCTGGCGGATCTGCAGACTTACATTGATACACTGGTTGCGGCGCTTAATGGAGAAGAGTCCCTCAGCGAACTCTGGCGGTTCAGCCGCATGGGCCTGCGCATTCAGGGCATGCGTCTTGACGGCGCTGTCGGGGCGGCAACGGCTGCCGCGTTCTCAAATGCCGCTGCCGGGGTTGCGGGATACTTTGCCGCTGTAAACGCGGGGCGACCTAGTGCAGCACTTGGACAAGACGGCGGGCTGACCGGTTCAGACGGCAACGCGCCGATCCTTGGTGACTACAACACCATCTTCACAACGGTTGAGCGCCAGGTCGACATCTTCAACATGCTGATCTTGCCGCGCTGCCACAATCAGTCGGACGCCCAGCGAGGCTTTATCTGGGGGCGGGCGAGCGGCTTTTGTCGCGATCAGAACGCCTTGCTCATCGTAGACCCACGCAGTGAAAACAATACATGGACCACGGCGGACGATGTTGTCGCGGACAACGACGACTTCAAAACGGGCATCGTGCCAGAGGTCTCTTGCACTTTTTGGCCGCGGATCAGAACGTCTATCGGCACCAACGAGGTCAGCGTTGACCCCGCAGGCACGGTTGCTGGCGTCATGGCCAGCACCATCGCGCGCTCTGGCGTCTGGCGTGCGGCGGCGGGTCTCTCTGCCCCGTTGATTGGCGCCAGGGGTGTCGAACATCCGATGTCCGAGGCCGAAAACGGAGTCATCAACCCGCGCGGGATCAACGCGCTCAGGGTGAAATCGACCGGTGCCGTGGTTTATGGCGCGCGGACGTTTGCGGGGGATGACAACTTCAGCAACCGCGACTTTGCCTACATCAACGTCCGCATGACGACTGACTTCATCAAGAACTCTGTCTCGCGCGCTTTGGAAAGCTTTGTCTTCCAGAACAACAATGCAACGACCTGGGCCAACATCGAGCTGATGGTCAAATCCTTCATGCAGGGGCTTTACCAAAAGGGCGCGTTCCGCGGGACCACCGCAGACACCGCCTATGATGTGCAGTGCAATGCACTGACCACATCGCTCGCGGATATTCAGCTAGGCAGGCTGAACGTCTGGGTGAAATTCGCGCCGAACTTCCCGGCAGAATTCATCCACCTGCACATTCAGCACATGTTCCAGCAGCCATCGGCATAAGGGAGACATCAAATGACACTTGTTCCCGTCACCGTCCGCACGACCCCGCTCACCAATGCCTTCTTCGAGATGCAACTCGACGGAACGCTGGTTGCGGCCATCACCAACATCGGCGCCATCAAAAGCAGTGTGGCCGCCAACCCTTCGAAAAGCGGCACACAGCTGCATTCGGTCTTCAGCCCCGGTGCTGTCACCTATGAGGCGGTTGAGATCAAACAGGCGCAAATCCTCGACGTGGCGCTGCCCAACTGGTTTGAGCTGGTGCACAGCCCCGTCAGCGCGGGCAAGATCGCGATTGATGAGATGAAGAAGGACATCATCATCACGGTGAACGACAGCCAGATGCGGCCGCGTATCCGGCACGAGCTTTATGCCTGCCTGCCGACGTCCATCGCCTGGGATGCACTCGATTCAAACGCCGAGGCGAACACCTTCCTCTCGTTCAGTCTTCAGTACGAGTACAACCTGACAACCTATCTGGATCTGGAGGGGTAAGTTGGGCCGTGAGACCTGCAATAGGACAAGTCATTTACGGCATCGACGGGCGTGATCGGTTCGCGCTCACCCCGCTGGATGATGCCGCGCTCTTCGCCACGGGTGCCGACGCGGATCAGATGCTCGCGGCATCGGTCGCGGGGCAAGAGGGTCTGATCGGGGCGGAGGATCTGGGCGCGTTGCCCATCGTGGACTACGAACTGATGCTCGCCCGTCTCGGCACCGCCAATTTCGGGGATATTGTTGCGCAGAACGTGACCTGCAAGGACTGCGGGAAACGCTATGCGGTGGAGTTTTCCTTGGGCACCTATGCCGATCTGATCGCAGCAGAAGTCATCCCGCATCAAGGCGGCGCGTTCCAGGGTCACACGCTGCGCCTGCCCAGCCGTGACAGTCTGGTCAAGGCGGGGCCAAACGGCCCCCTGCCCGTTCTGTGGGACAAATCCGGAAAACTTGCGCAAGAAGATGTCGATGCGGTTGAGGCTTACCTTTCAAAGGCCTGCCCCGTGCTGCAGGAAGATATCCCTGCTGCCTGCCCCGAATGTGACGCCACACACCACATCCGCTTTGTCCTGCGCGATTGGATCGGTGCGAGGCTCGCCGCGCGGTACAAGAGCGTCGTGGCCCAAGTGCATCTGCTAGCGTCAGCCTATCACTGGCATGTCGATCAGATCTTAGCGCTTTCACGCACCAGCCGGATGGCCCTGGTGCAAGCCATCCGCACCCAGCGCGGCCAAACCGCCCCGTTGGCGGCAAGGTAGGGCGCGATGGGCAGCTATTTCACCTCTCTCATGCAGCACTACGGCCCGGTTGAAGCGCCTTCAGCCGTGATGCCGGACATGCCTGCCCGGGCCGAGGAAGAACCGGCCGCGGCACCCGCCCCCATGCCGATGCCTGCAAACCCGGTGGCCGACATTCCGCCCGATCCCCCGCCAGAGCCTACTCCCGCAGGAGACGCCAACTTATTTCAACCTGCGCCTGCAACTGACCCATTTGAACCAACTGATTTTGAAGAGACGCATTTTACCCCGGACACAGATCCGCCTGCCCCCTCTGAAGAGATCGTCAGCGAAGTCACCGAACGGGTGGTGCAGGAAACCGTGCGCCCGGTCGCCGATGACGCCCACACGCCCGACCCATTGCCACCGGTCGAAACCCATGTGCACGAAACCTACCAGACGGATGTCCATCTGACTGAGACGCACCTGCATGACGCATCCGAGCCATCGGACGATACCACAGATCCGGTTGCACCTGAGCCACCGAAACATTTGGAACAAACCGCCGAAGTGGAGCCGCAAGATGACGGGCGCCAGGCCATGTTGGGCGCGCTTGAGGCGCAGTTGGAAAAGGCCTTTGCAAGCCTTGCCAATCCACAAGAGCCGCCTGCGCTCAACATCATCGACACGGCCGATTTTGAGCCCGAAGGCGCGGACCACATCCCGCAGCTTCCGCCCGAAGAGGTGCGTGAGGTCACGCGCGAAATCGTCAAGGAAATCCACCACCATCATCACGAAACCAAACTCGTTCCAGAGAAAGCACCCGCACCGCGCACCGCGGCAACGGCATCTCAAATCGGGCCGATCCGCCTGTCGTCACAGTGGGGGACGGGCTGATGCCGGTGGTCAATCTCTCTGACGTGACAAGCACGCTTGAAACGCTTCTGAGCGAGAATATCGAGGCGCGCTATGAGGATGCGATCAACGTGTTCACGAGCAGCGTGGCGCCAGCAGGCGTGGTGGCAAATAATCATCACATCAACCTGTTTCTGTTCCATTTCCACCCTGACGGAAAACAGTCAGCCCATGAAAACCGGGCCATCAGCCCGCCGCGGCCTGCCAGCTTTTCGAAACCGCAAATCCTCTACTACCACCTGACAGCCCACCACAACGCCAACGTCGACCCGCATCTGGTCGAGCAGGATTTGCTCGGTCACGCGATGGCCACGCTGATGGACCATACAGAGATCGACGACACCTTGACGGTGGGTGGCGTGCAGGTGCTCGACGCTGCCTTGCGCGACGATGAAAACCAGTTTGAGATCGAGGTGCTGAGCAAAACCGATACCGAGGCGCTGAACGTCTGGGCCGGGCACGAGACCGCGGACATCAAGGCGAGCCTCTATTTCAAGGTCAAGAACGTCCGGCTACAGCCCATGCAACCGCAGAGCTTTGCCGGGCCAATCCTGTCGATCGGTCACATGGTTGTGCCCAACATGGGTCCGCAGATTACCAGCATCCGCAGTGCCATCACGGCGAACCTGCCCACCGAAGCGGGCCCGGTCAGCCGCCAGTTCCGACGTCAACCGGCAGAGATCTACCTCGGGGCCATCGCGGCAGACCGTGCGGTGACGATCACAGGATCTTCCATCGATCAGTTTGTGGGTGTCGACCTGACGGTGCCGGTTGGTGATGCCAGTGAAACACTCCGCGTTGATTTTGCGGCGAACGATGGCAACGGCTGGACGATAGCACCCGCCCAATCCGGCATCGCCATTACGTACGGCGATGTCGTTGAACGCCCTGTCGGCGGGGTACCGACGAACCTGCCCCTTGAGCCCGGTGGCGCGCAGATCCGCCTGATCAAGACCGAATTTCTGGAACGCGACGGTGAACAGCACCCGGTCGAGGTGCCGTCCAAACCCTACGCCTTCACGCTGCACCCACATATCGCTGGGATTCCACCCTCAGGCCTCCGCCGTTTCACGATTAACCTGAACGGTGATTTTGACCTGCAAGCGATGGCTGGCGGAAGTGACCATGCCCGCCTGATCCGCCTCGCCGTCGGCGGGATCATCTACGAGGTGATTGACGATTTGGGCGCTCTCGCAGCCGGTCAAGCCGCGATCTCGGGCCAGCGGGCGGTGGATTTCATTCTGACTGCTGACGCCGATGAAACCGCCCTCGCCATGGTGCAGCTCTGGGTCCGCGATGCTGTCAGCCAGCCGTTCTGGATCGGAGGGGCGTGATGAACAAGTTCAGCGCACAGTTTCATGATGAGGTCACGCAGATCAGTGCGACGGTCGCGGCAACGCTTGCCGAACAGGCCGCACCGCACGGGCAGACGCCCCGATTTGACAAGCTTGTGCAGGTCTTTGGGCTGAACGATGCAGAAGCCGACCTGCTGCGCTGCCTGATCGCTGCGCATTTTGATCCGGCATTGGCGCAGGTCTTCGACGAGCGCAGCGGCTATGGCTGCGTGACCGAGTACCTGATCCGCAGTGCTTTCGACCATGCCAATGCACTGATCTACACCAGCGACAGCCCGCTGAATGTCTGGCGTTTGGTAATCGCAAGCGAGATCGGTCCCGGCGCGCCATTGGCCTTTGCGATTGATACCGCTGTGCTGGAATGGCTCGCAGGGAAGCCCGGGCTGGAGCCTGCGCTGATCCGCCTCTTGCGCCGTCCCGGGCAGGCGGGGCAACCGGATGCCAGCGTTTCCAAAGAGATCGACACGTTGACTGATCATTTGGGGCAGGGTCGCCCGACCGTCTGCACGCTGGCGCTGTCTGACGGCGCAGATGCAGAGGTGTTCCTTGCAGCCACGCAAGCGCAGCTGAAGCTGACGGTTTGGTGCGTCGACGCAAAGGCGGCCACCCTGGATGATGACGATATTGCCAAGCTCCACCGGTTTGCGCGGGTGCAGAATGCAGCGCTCGCATGGGATGCGGCGAAGGCGGTATGCCTGACCCCACGCCGCGTGCCGCCAACGCACCTTCAGTTCGCGCCAGATACGGCACAGGACCGCAGCATCCTGCCAGATCTGAAACTGCGCCTGGCTGGCCCCGACACGCGAGCTTTGACGGCCCTTTTGTGCGCCCGCTTTCCGGACGCAGCGGCTGCCGACATCCATGCCGCCGCAGTCACAAAGGGGCTGAGCCCCAGCCGCATCAGCGATCCGCGCGTGACAGACCTTCCAACCCTGATCAGCGCCCAGCGCCGCGAGAACGCCGAGGCGTTGGTAGCCTGGGCCGTGCCACTGCCCACCACGATGGGGTTTGACGATCTCGTGCTGGAAGAGGAACAGACACAAGCCTTTCGCCATCTGGTCACTGAGATCAACGCCCATGCCAGCCTGTGGCAAGACCCCGAGATTGCACGGGTCTACGCACAGGAACGCGCGCTGACGGTACTGCTGAAAGGTCCGCCCGGCACCGGCAAGACATTGACCGCGCGCGTGCTCGCGCGCGAGGCCGGATTGCCGCTATACCGTGTGGACGCTGCAAGCCTGACCAGCAAATACATTGGCGAGACGGCGGAGAACATGCGCGCGCTCTTTAAGGCCGCGAACCGATCCGGTGCGATGCTCTTCATCGACGAATTTGAGGCCATCGTCGGCAAACGGACCGAGACGCGCAACGAAATTGCGCGGTCGTACAACCATGACACGGCCTATTTCCTGCAACTGATCGAGACGCAGTTCGAAGGCGTCGCGATCTTTGCCACCAACCGCCCAGCGGAGATCGACGAGGCCATGCACCGCCGCATCCGCAAAGTCTATGACTTCGCGCTGCCGGAGGAGGCGGCAAGGGCCGCTCTCTGGAACCGGGCGCTTGCGCCGTTCGCGGTGTCTGCAGAGGTCATGGCCTTTGGCGAGCTTCTGGCCGAAGTCTTTCCCTTCTCAGGCTCGCGCATCAAATCCATCGTCCTGAACGCCCATGCACTGGCCCATGGCACAGGCGCGGCCCTCTCCATCGCAGATCTGCGCGCCGCAGCACTCGCAGAGGCCAAGAACAACGGACGTCTGCCTGCAAAACGCGAACTTGCCCGCATCGCCGCCTTTGATGGCACAACGCCGGAAGGGAGGCTGCAATGAGCCTGACCGAACACCCGGATCGCACGATCCAAGGGGCGCTGATCCAGATCTTCCCCGGTGAGGCCAGCGTGATGGGCGTCATCAATGCGATCCCCAACATCGTGCAGTTTGACGTCAACCCAAGTGAGCTGACCCGCGTGTTCACGCCTTGGAAAGTGGATACCGAGAATGACACGCCGGCCCCCGGCGCGGGGGTACAGCCCATCATGGTGCCGGAGAAATTCAACGATTTCAAATTGATCCTCGACCCTTACGCCTCCAATGCCAACGAGGTTTTTGGCGGGCGCAGCTCTGCCATCCCAACCTACGTCCTGTCGGTCGAGGCGCGGCTGGCCGCGCTGCGCAAGATGATAGAGCCTTCAAAGGGTTTGCTTGGTGACCTTGTCGCGTCCTTTTCGGATCTCATCAATCTGGAGCAGGACTACAAACCGCCAGAGATCGCTCCGATACTGCTTTGGCTCGGCTCCCGGATCATTCTGCCCGTGCAGATCGAAACCTTTAAGGTGACAGAACATCAGCACGACCGGCTCTATTACCCGATGCGGGCGACCGTGACGATGACGCTGAACGTGATGACACCGGATAAGTTCCGCTGCGCAAACTCGGTCGTCGCAGAGATTGCCATCGCCACCTACGAATACACGCGCCTGCATCAAGACCTCAGCGCAATTGCCTCCACCGCCGATATCTCACCGCTCTGGCGTGTGATCGCCCCTGTCTAAGGACCCTGCCAATGGCCAATTTTTCAAAGACAAGCCGCTACACCCGCTACGGGCAGGTCTATCAGGCGCAGGACAGGCGTCGCGGGGAAAATGTGCTGGCGGTGCTGCCACCCCAGATCCCCGAACGCCGCAACCGCGGCGCGCATCTGGTGAAAGAGGGCCAGCGGCTTGACCACCTCGCATGGCACTACCTGAAAGACGCAGAAGGCTACTGGATCCTGACCGGGCACAATGCCCGCATCCTGCCTGACGCCGTCCTCTCGCAGTACCGCATCCGCATTCCGCTGAAGGACGACTAGCATGCTGTCCACGATCAAGATCATCAGCAATACCGATGACACTCTGACAGGCACGCCCTGGACAGAAGATCAGGTGGGCTGCGTGATGGAGATCCGCAGTGAGCACAAGCTGAACGATCTGGCGACTTTAAGCAGCCTGATGCAAGACATACCTGATCGGCGCGAAGACAGCGAACGCCTCTTGCTGGCTGCAGGTCATCATGTGG